>CAYPJN010000220.1:0-5147 GCA_964411055.1 uncultured Lentisphaerales bacterium
ACGTGGTCTACCGCGGCATGGGGAGCCTGGCGGCGATGCAGCAGGGCGCCGGCAGCCGCGACCGCTACGGTCAGGCCGCGGCAGCGGTCGACGACCTCGTGCCGCAGGGGATCGAGGGCATAGTGCCGCTGGCTGGCTCGGTCCGGAAGCTGATGACCCAGTTCACCGGCGGCCTGCGCTCGGCGCTGGGCTACTGCGGCTGCCGCACGATCCCCGAACTGCAGCGGCGCGGACGCTTCTTCCGCGTCACCAACGCCGGCGTGCGCGAGGCGCACCCGCACGATGTCAAGATCATTAAGGAAGCTCCGAACTACCGTAGCTAGCCGGAGGTGGCCATGACCGATCCGCAGTGCGTCTTCTGCAAGATCATCGCCCGGCAAATACCGGGCCACATCCTCCAGGAGGATGCCTACGCGATGGCCTTCCTGGACATCGCCCCATTCGAGAAGGGACACGCACTGGTCATTCCCAAGTACCATGCCGAGCGCCTGACGGACCTGCCGACCGAGTGGTTGCAGCGCCTGATGCCGCTTGTGCAGGACACGGCGCGCCGGCTGATCCGCGGCCTTCCGTGCGACGGGTTCAACCTTTTGCAGTCCAATGGACGCTGCGCCTCGCAAGTCGTGCCGCACGTCCATTTCCACGTCATTCCGCGCTGGGACGGGCGGCCCCTGGCCTGGACGCCCGGCGCCTACGATTCGCCGGAAGAGATGCTGACGCTGGCGGAGCGCCTGCGTACGCTGGGCTAGCCGCCGCTCTGCCATGGCCATTCCGCTTGTTCCTGCCGGCCTGCCCCTCCCCGGAAACCTCCGGGGCGGGCAACGCTGGCGTTTCTTCCAGGCTGGCGGTCTGCGGCAGGTACGGCTGCGCGGCGGCGAGGACCTCGCGCGTCTCGGCGAGCTCCCCCAGGAGCTCTGGGCGATCCTGGGCTGTCCGGTGCAGGGCGTGCATTTCGACGCGCGCACGCTGGCGCTGCTCGATGCCGACCAGGACGGGCGCATCCGGATTCCGGAACTGCTGGCCGGGGTGAAGTGGGCCTGCGACCGCCTCCGGGATGCATCCGCGCTGCTGGCCGACGCGCCGCGGCTCCAGTTGGTGGCCTTCGCGGAGAACCCCGAGGGGCGCGCGTTGCAGGCGATGGCACGCCGCATCCTCGCCGACATCGGCCAGCCTGAGGCCGACTCCATCTCGCTGCACGAAGTGGCCCGGCGCGAGGCGCTGCTGGCACAAACGCCCTTCAACGGCGATGGTGTCATCACCGCGGACGCGGCGGACACTCCAGAGCTGAAGCGGCTCGTCGGCGAGATCCTCGCCGCGTGCGGCGGGGCGCAGGATCGCTGCGGTGCGCAGGGCATCGAGCGCGACCAACTCGACCGATTCTTCGCCGAGGCGCGCGCGCACGTGGCGTGGCTCGACCAGGGCTCTCGGCCTGGCGTGCAGCCGCTGGGCGATGCCACGGCGTCCGCCTGCGCCGCGATCCAGGCCGTGCGATCCAAGGTCGACGACTATTTCGCCCGCTGCCGCCTTGCGGCCTTCGATCCGCGCGCCGCCGCGCCGCTCAACCGCGGCGAGGGCGACTACGTCGCGCTGGCGCCGCTCGCGCTGCATGCGCACAGCGAGGAGGTCGCGGCCCTGCCGCTGGCGCGCGCCGAGGCTGGACGGCCGCTGCCGCTGCGCGAGGGCCTCAATCCCGCATGGGCTGCCGCCATGGAGCGCTTCGCCGAAGCGGCGCTGGAGCCGCTGCTGGGCGGCGAGACCCCTGAGCTGACCGAGGCGCGCTGGCGCCAGGTGCTCGACCTGATCGCTCCCTACGAGGCCTGGATGGGCGCCAAGGCCGGCACCGCCGTGGAAGCCCTCGGCGCGGCGCGCCTGCGCGAAATCCTGGCGGGCGACGGGGAGGCGCGCGTCGCCGCGCTGCTGGAGCGCGACCGCTCCTTCGCGACCGAGGCGGGAGGTTTGGCCGACCTGGAGAAGCTGGTTCGCTATCACCAGCATCTCAACCGCCTGTTGAACAACTTCGTCAATTTCGGCGACTTCTACGATTCGGAGCGTATTGAGATCTTCCGCGCCGGACGTCTCTACATGGACGGACGCCTGTGCGACCTCTGCGTGCATGTCAAGGATGTCGCCAGCCACGCGACCCTCGCGGCGGCCGGCAAGATATTCCTGGTCTACTGCGACATCATGCGGCCCGCCGCCAAGGAGAAGCAGTCGATCTGTGCGGCCATCACCGCCGGCTTTGCAGGCTCGCTCTGGGTGGGCCGCAACGGGCTCTTCTACGACCGCGACGGGCGCGACTGGGATGCCGTGATCGTCAAAATCGTCGAGAGTCCCGTGAGCCTCAAGGAGGCCTTCTGGTCGCCCTGGATCAAGATATCGGCGATGATCGGCGACCAGATCCGCAAGTTGCTCACCTCGCGGCAGGATGCCATGCTCAGCGCAACCGCCAAGCAGGTCGAGGCTACCTCGACGTCCGTCGCGGCGGGCGCGCCGCCTGCCGCCGGTCCGCCCCGAATGGAGGGCGCGGCCCTGGCATCTTCGGTGGCGGCCATCGGCATTGCCGTAGGCCTGCTCGGCTCCGCCGTGGGCGGCCTGATCAGCGTGGTCAGCGGCCTGCCTCCCTGGCGCACGCTGCTAGGGGTGCTGGCGATCTTCCTGGCCGTCTCGGGCCCCTCGGTGGTGCTGGCCTGGTTCAAGCTGCGCGCACGCGACCTCGCGCCGGTGCTCAACGCCTGCGGTTGGGCGGTCAACAGCCGCATCCGCATCACCTTCCGGCTGGGGCACTCCTTCACGCGGGCGGCGTGCCCGCCGCCGGGCTCGGAGTTGGAACTGGGCGACGTCTACGCCGAGAGCCGCCGCGGGCGCCACTGGACGCTAATCGTTCTGGGCGTGGCGCTTGTGATCTTCCTCTACTGGCGCCTCGGCTGGATCAACCGCTGGCTGCCCGCCGCCTGGGAGCGCCCGGCGCGCGCGGCGGAGACTGTGCAATAACCCCTTTGGAGAAGCCCACATGGCAATGAACTGCATTCTGACCGCCGCGACAACCCGTCACTATCCCCGGCAGCCCCTGCCGTCCGACCCGCTGCGGCGGATGGAGGCCGCGCGCAACGAGCGCTTCAGCTTTCAGTTGGCGCTGCGCGCCGACGCCCAGATGAACGTCTCGGTCGTGGCCGCGGGCCCGGAGGGCTGGCAGGTGCGCGTGCGCCGCGTGGGCTACGTGCCGATGGCGCACCACAACACCCCGGTGATGCCCGACGCACGCGACATGGAGGGCCTCGGGCAGATCCCCGGGTTCGTGCCCGATCCGCTTATCGAGGAGCAGGCGCTGCTGCTGCCCCAGGGCGAGTTGCACGCCTTCTGGATCAGCGTGACGCCCGGCGCGCAGGCGCGCGCGGGCCAGTACGAAGTGTCGGTGACGGCGACGCCCGGCGAGGGCCAGGGGCGGCCGGTGACGCGCAAGCTGCGCGTCAGGCTGCACGACGTGGTCATCGCCCCGCGCCGCGGCTTTCACATCACGCACTGGTTCTACAACGACCAGCTCATCGACTGGTACCGCACCGACGGTTTTGACGCGCGGTTCTGGGAGATCGTGCCGCGCTACGTGCGCAACGTCGTCGAGCACGGCCAGAACGTGCTCTACGTGCCGGTCTTCACGCCGCCGCTCGACGGCGTCAAGCGCCCCAGCCAGCTCCTGGGCGTCAAGCGCTCGGGCAAGGACCGCTATCGTTTCGACTGGCGCGACGTGCGCCGCTACATCCGCATGGCCCGCGAGCAGGGCGTCACGCACTTCGAGTGGTGCCACCCTTTCACGCAGTGGGGCGTGCGCCACGCGATTCGCATCTACGAGGGTCGGGGCGCCGGCGAGAAACTGCTCTGGCCGGCCGACACCGGGGCGACTTCGCCGACCTACCGGCGCTTCCTCGAACAGTACCTCCCGGCGCTCAAGCGCTTCCTCGACGCCGAGGGCATCCGCGGGCAGTCGTTTTTCCACGTGTCCGACGAGCCCCATGGGCCGGAGGCGCTGGCCAACTACAAGGCCGCGCGCGCCCTGTTGCGCGAGCTGGCGCCCTGGATGTCGTGCATGGACGCACTCTCGCAGATCGAGTTTGCCCGCGAGCCGGGGCTCGTCGACATGCCCGTGCCGAGCATCTCGACCGCGCTGCAGTTCGTCGCCGAGGGGATACCCTGCTGGTGCTACTACTGCTGCGGGCCGCGCCAGGCCTACCTCAACCACCTGCTCGACACGCCGCTGGCCAAGATCGCGATGCACGGTCTGCTCTTCTACCGCTGGCCTTTCCAGGGCTTCCTGCACTGGGGCTACAACTACTGGTGCGAGTCGCAGAAGCGCAACCTGATCGATCCCTACGTCACCTCCGACGGCAAGCGCTGGCCCGGCTGGGCCTTTGGCGACACGTTCCTCGTCTACCCCGGCGCGGAGGGGCCGGTCGACTCGCTGCGCTGGGAGCTCTTCGGCGAGGGCCTGCAGGACTACGCGCTGCTGCAGGCGGCCGGCGTCGGGCGCGACGATCCGCTGCTTGCCCCGCTGCGCGCCTTCAACGACTTCCCCGCGGAGGCCGGCTGGCGCCGGGCACTGAAGGCGAAGCTCTACGCGCGGGCGGCGCGTCGGCAGCGGCCGGCGCCGCGGCGGACAGCCCGAGCGGGCCGCTAGCGCGGTTGCGGAGAGGGGCGTGCCATGCGGGGAGCTAAATACAGGGCCGTCGGACGGGGATCCGCGCTGATCCTTGTCCTCTGGGTCCTGGGCATCCTCGCGATGCTCGTGGTCTCCTTCGCCTTCGACGCCCATCTCGAGGGCAAGGTGGTCTCGTTCGCGCGCAAGCGCCGCAAGGCCGAGGCGCTGGCGCTCTCCGGACTGCAGATCGCCCGCATGCTGCTCGACAAGCAGCTCACCGTCAGCGGCAACGAGTCCGACGAGACCGTGGCCGACGACCGCTGGCACGCCAGTGCCCTAACCCTCAAGCGCGGCGGTTCGGTCACGCTGGTTGAGCCGCTGGGCGCGGGCAGCATCCGGCTCGATATCGAGCCCGAGCAGGTCTGGCGCAACATCAACAAGCTCAACTCCGAGGACTGGGAGCGCATCTTCCAGGCCATCGGCCTGCCCGAGGACTACTGGCCCGAGCTGATCGACT
>CAYPJN010000221.1:0-456 GCA_964411055.1 uncultured Lentisphaerales bacterium
CGCCGCCGAACATGCCGCTCCCAACGCGCGCGAAACTGGCGTAAAGGCCGGCCAGCGGCACCCGCGCCACGGGCGTGCCCGGCGTGGTCGTCCCATGTCCGGTGTCATCCATTCCCGATGGACTCCAGTTCGGCCCAGCGATCGAAGAGCCGGTCGATGGCCGGCGGCAGTTCGGCCAGCCGTTCCTGCCAGCGGGCGAGCTGCGCGGGCGGCTGGCGGTAGGCTTCCGGATGCTGCAACTGTTCCTGTACCATGCGCAGTTCCGCCTCGAGCGCCTCGATCTGACCGCCGATCGCGGCCAGTTCGCGTTGCTCATTATAGCCTAGTCGCCGCCGCGATGCACGTCCGGGCGCCGTGGCCGCGGCAGCCGCGGTCTCGCGCGGCGGCGCGCCGGTAACCGCGTCCCCGGCGGGAGGCTTGCGCTGCGCCGGCCAGTCGTCGTAGCCGCCCGCGTAC
>CAYPJN010000221.1:466-3462 GCA_964411055.1 uncultured Lentisphaerales bacterium
CAGCTCGCGCTGCTCATTATAGCCTAGCCGACGCCGTGATGCACGTCCGGGCGCCGAGGCCGCGGCGCTTGCGGCTGACGCGGTCTCGCGCAGCGGTGCGCCGGAAACCGCGTTCTCGGCGGGAGGCTTGCGCTGCGCCAGCCAGTCGTCGTAGCCGCCCGCGTACTGGGCGACGCGTCCATCGCCCTCCAGCACCAGCGTGCTGGTGACGACCTGGTTCAGGAAGGCGCGGTCGTGGCTGACGAGCAGCAGGGTGCCCTCGAAGCCGGCCAGCTGCTCCTCGATCAGTTCGAGCGTCTCGATGTCTAGGTCGTTGGTCGGCTCGTCCAGGGCCAGGAGATTGCCGGGGTCGAGGAAGAGGCGGGCCAGGAGCAGACGGTTGCGCTCGCCTCCCGAGAGCACGTTGACGGGCGTGCGGGCGCGGGCGGGCTCGAAGAGGAAGTCCTGCAGGTAGGCGAAGAGGTGCCGCGGACGCCCGTTGACCACGACGGTGTCGCGCCCCCCGGCGAGGTTCTCCGCCACGCTCTTCTCGGGATCCAGCGCCGAGCGCATCTGATCGATGCCGCCGATCCGGATCCGGCTACCGGGCGTCACTTCGCCGGAAGTCGGAGCGAGCTGGCCCGTCAGCAGGCGCAGCAGCGTCGTCTTGCCAGAGCCGTTGGGGCCGATGATGCCGATGCGTTCGCCCTGCAGGACCCGCAAGTCGAGTCCCCTGACGATCGGGGCCTCTCCGGGGTAGGCGAAGTTAAGGTCGCGCACCTTGAGCGCCAAGGTACCCGAGCGCTCGGCGGCCTGCAGGCTCATGCGACTGGTGCCCGGCTCGAGGCGGCGCCGGCTGAAGGCTTCGCGCAGCGCGAAGAGGGCGCGAACGCGTCCCTCGTTGCGCGTGCGGCGGGCGCGGACCCCCTTGCGCAGCCAGGCCTCCTCCTGGTCGAGCAGACGGCCCATGCGTTCCCAGGCCACGGCCTCGTCGTCGAGCACCTGCTGCTTGCGGCGGAGGAACGTGTCGTAGTCGCAGTCCCATCCGGCCAGGCGGCCGCGGTCGAGATCTACGATGCGCCGGGCCAGCTTGCGCAGGAAGGCGCGGTCGTGGGTGACGAAAAGGAGCGTCTCGACGCGGCTCTTAAGGAAGGACTCCAGCCACTCGATGGAGGCGAGGTCGAGGTGGTTGGTGGGCTCGTCGAGCAGCAGGAGGTCGGGCTGGCCGACGAGCGCCCGCGCCAGGAGCACGCGGCGGCGCAGACCGCCGGAGAGTTCCTCGAAACGGGCCTCCGCGTCGAGGCCCAGGCGCGACATGACGGCATTCGCCGCAGCCGCACGCTCCCATGGCTCGGCGCCGGAAAGCGGAGCCGCACCCTCCTCCACCAGCGTACGGACACGCCCCTGCAGGCCCGGGGGAACCTCCTGCGGCAGATAGGCGACCCTCAGGCCGCTCTGCCGCAGGATCTCGCCGCCGTCCGGCGCTTGCAGGCCGGCCAGCAGGCGCAGCAGCGACGTCTTGCCCGAGCCGTTGCGCCCCACCAGGCAGGTGCATTCGCCCCGCTCGATGTTCAGGTTAACCTGATCCAGAAGCGGGTCGCCACCGAAACGCAGCGAGACATCCTGCAGGGTTATAAGTGCCATGGCGATCCGCGCAACAAGCACATTTCATACCATAGCGGCTTGCACGGCGCGTGCGATTCAAGTACACTCCCTTCCGTCGCGTAAACCGGCGCGGGCACCTGCCGTGATCCACGTCCGCAACCGGTTGCCGCGGGATAGCCATGGTGTTCCAATCGCTCAGCCTATCGCAGCAGCAGCGCCAGATGATGATTCTGGCGCCGCAGCTACGGCAATCGCTCGAGATGCTGCAGTTGCCGCTGATGGAGCTGCGGGCGATGATCCAGCACGAGATGGAGCAGAACCCGGCGATCGAGGATGTCGTCACCCCCCAGGAGGTCTCCTTCGACGCCCTCGCGACGCGCACCGTCGGGGAAGGCGGCGCCGTGCCGGAGTCCGCCGGCGACGGCGATGGCGGGAGCGCGGCGGCGGACGAGGCCGGTGATGCGCCAAAGGCGGAGACGGAGCAGCCGCTGGATTTCGGCGAGCAGAGCATCGATGCCCTCGCGGCGCTGGACAGCGAGTGGCGCGACTACTATTTCGAAGAGCAGCAGAACAACCCCTACACCGTGCAGGACGAGGAGCGGCGGCGCTACATGTTCGACTCGCTCCGCCAGCCCGACTCGCTGCAGAACCATCTGCTCGGGCAGCTTGGCACGACCGATCTCTCCGCGGAAGACCAGCAACTCTGCGAGCTGATCATCGGCAGCGTAGACGACCACGGCTTCCTGAAGACCGACCTGGCCGAGTTGGCCGCGCAGTCCGCGGCGCCGCTCGCCCGCATCGAGGCGGTGCTCAGGGTGGTACAGACCTTCGATCCGCCCGGCATCGCCGCGCGCGACCTGCGCGAGTGCCTGCTGATCCAGATCCGCCAGAGCGAGGCGCCCGGCGCCCGGCTGGCCGAGGCCATCGTCGCCAACCATCTGCCGGAGCTCGCCGCGCAGAAGTACCCGCAACTGGCCGGCGCGCTCAAGGCGACGGTCGATGAGATCCGGCGGGCGGCGGAACTCATCCGCACGCTCAATCCCCAGCCGGGACGGCTCTTCGAGAGCGGCGCGGCATCCTACGTCGTCCCCGAGATCTTCGTGAAACGCCTCGCGGACGGCCGATGGGTCGTCGCCCTGGACGATAACCAACTGCCGCACATCCGCATCAGCAGCCACTACCGCAAGCTGCTGGAGGACGAGCACACCTCCGCCGAGGTGAAATCTTACATCCGCGAGCGCATCCGCTCGGGAGCCTTCCTGATCAAGAGCATCCACCAGCGCCAGAAGACGATCCACCTGATCGCCAGTGAGATCGTCGCGGCGCAGCAGGCCTTCCTGGAGCAGGGCATCTCGGCCCTGCGGCCGATGACCATGGCCGAGGTGGCGGAACGGGTAGGCGTCCACGAGACG
>CAYPJN010000221.1:3472-5139 GCA_964411055.1 uncultured Lentisphaerales bacterium
GTCAGCCGCACCGTCGCCAACAAGTACATGCAGACGCCGGCCGGCGTCTTCGAACTCAAGTTCTTCTTCACGCCGGGGCTGAAGACGGCCGACGGCCCCACCCTCTCGAACAAGACCGTGCAGAACAAGATCGAAAACATGATCCGGCAGGAGCCGCCCGCGAACCCGCTCTCAGACCAGGCGATCCAGGAGCGTCTGCGCGCCGAGGGCATCGAGATCGCGCGCCGCACCGTCGCCAAGTACCGGCTGATCCTCAAACTCCCCCCCTCCCACCTCAGAAAGCGCGGTTAGCGGAAGATGCCTCACGGATTCGGCATGGGGCGCATGATGCGCGGCGGCACCGATGCGGACAACGTCCGCCACGTGAAGATCACCGACCGCCGCATGCTGGGATGGTTCTACCGCAACCTCGCCTCCTACTGGCCGCGGCTGGTTTTGGGCATCCTCGCCATGCTGGGCGCGACGGCGGCAGGGCTGTGGGAACCCCTCGTCCGCAAAGACATTTTCGACAAGGTCATCGTCGCCCGCGATGCGGCGCCGCTCGCCGGACTCACGCTGCGCTTCTTGGGGCTGACCGTGGCGGCGCTCGTGCTGGGCGCCATGCGGACCAACATCATGCACCTGCTCGGCCAGCGCTTCGTCCTGCGGATGCGCATGGAGTGCTTCCGCCACCTGATGACGCTGGGCCTCGACTACTTTGCCAACGAGCGCTCCGGCGACGTCATGTCACGCATCAGCAACGACGTCGGCGCCGTCGAGGACCTGGTCGTGCACGCCACCGACGACATCATTTCCAATGTCGTGCACGTCGTCGGCGCCATGTGTTTTCTCTTCATCCTCGACTGGCGCATGGCGCTGATCGCGCTCGCCCCGCTGCCGCTCTTCATCGGCATGCTCTGGGCCTTCACGCGCTACATCCGCCCGGTCTTCTCCCGCATCCGCAGGGAACTGGGCGAAATCAACGCGCGCCTTCAGGAGCACATCGCCGGCATCCACGTCATCAAGGCCTTTGCGCGCGAGGAGGCCGAGACGTCCCATTTCGAGGAGAGCAGCCGCGCCTACTACCTCGCCAACTGCAAGAGCATCTGGATGTGGAGCACGTTCTTCCCGATGCTCTCGCTGGTCACGTCCTGCGGCCTGGTAATTCTCATCTGGTACGGCGCACACCGTTCCGCTTCGAGCACGACCGCCGCCATGACCCCGGGCACGATCGTCGCCTTCCTGAGCTACATGTCGAACTTCTACCGTCCCGTCGGCGCCCTGGCGCGCGTGCAGAACATCGTCAACCGCTCGCTGGCCGCCGTGGCGCGCATCTTCGAACTGCTCGACACACGGCCCTCGGTGGCCGACGCGCCCGAAGCCGCCGACCTGCCGCCGATCGAGGGCCGCGTGGAACTGCGCAACGTTTCGTTCCGCTACGGCACCGGCGGCGAGGTGCTGCGCAACATCTCCGTGACGGCCGCGCCCGGCGAGGTGGTGGCGCTCGTGGGGCATAGCGGCGCGGGCAAGACGACGCTCGTCAACCTGGTCGCCCGCTTCTACGACCCCACCGAGGGCGCGGTGCTGATCGACGGACGCGACGTGCGCACGGTGCGGCAGGCCTCCCTGCGCCGCCAGATCGGCACCGTGATCCAGGAGACCTTCCTCTTCAACACCAGCGTGCGCGA
>CAYPJN010000222.1:0-5124 GCA_964411055.1 uncultured Lentisphaerales bacterium
GGCCGGTGCGGCCGATGCGGTGGACATAGTCCTCGGCCTCGTAGGGCAGCTCGAAGTTGACGACCATCCCGATGTCGGCGATGTGCAGGCCGCGTCCGGCGACGTCCGTGGCGACGACGATCTTGACGGCGCCCGAGCGGAAGTCCTCGAGCACGCGCATGCGGCGGGTCTGCTGCACGTCGCCCGATAGCAGCTCGCAGGCGAATCCCTGGCGCCGCAGGCGGACGGCGAGGCGTTCAACGCTGATGCGGCGGTTGCCGAAGATCAGCACGCGCTCGTCGCGGCAGTTCTTCAGCAGGTTGCAGAGCAGGGTGAACTTCTGCGCGGCGGTGACGATGAAGACCTTCTGTTCGATGGTGTCGGAGGCGACGTGCTCGGGCTCGATCTCGATCTTGACGGGGTTGGGCATCCACTGCGCCGCGAGGCGCATGACCTCGTCGTCGAGCGTCGCGCTGTAGAGCAGGGTCTGGCGGCTGTCGCGGTCGGGCAGGCAGCGCACGATGCGGCGCACGTCGGGGATGAAGCCCATGTCGAGCATGCGGTCGGCCTCGTCTATGACCAGGGTGTCGACGCGGCCCAGGTCCACTACGCGCTGGCGCTGGAAGTCGAGCAGGCGGCCGGGTGTGGCGGCGAGCAGATCCACGGGGCCGTCGGCGAGCTGGCGCTGCTGGCGGACGTAGTCCATGCCGCCGAAAACGGCGAGGCTGCGCAGGCCGCAGTACTTGCCGAGCGCCTGGGCGTCGTTGCAGATCTGCACGCAGAGCTCGCGCGTGGGGGCGATGACGAGGGCGCGCGGCGTGCCGGGCTTGTCGGCGCGTCCGGCGGGCGAGCGGAGGTAGCGCGAGAGGATGGCGACGAGGAAGGCGGCGGTCTTGCCGGTGCCGGTCTGGGCGCGGCCGGCGACGTTGGCTCCGGCGAGCGCCTGCTTCAGGCTGGCGGCCTGGATCGGCGTGCAATACTGAAAGCCGAGGTCGGCGATGGCGTGCATGATCTCGGCGGGCAGGTCGAAGTCGTGGAACCGCGTGCGGCCTTCGGCGGGAGGCACCTGGAACGACTCGAGCGACCAGGGTTCGGCGGAGGCCGACGGCGGCGTCGGAGCGGGAGCATGCTGGCGGGACTCGGAAGACGGGGGGCGGGCGTTGTCCGGCGCGCGCCGCGATCCTGCGCGCCTATTGCCGCGTGGCGGCCGGTTGGCGCCCTGACGGGCGGTGCCCTCCGGACGGTTGGCGCCCTGGCGGGCGGTGCCCTCCGGACGATTGGCGCCCTGGCGTGCGCCCTCCCCCTCCGGGCGTGCGCCATCGCCGCGCCGGGGCGGACGCCGGTTAGCGCCGTCGGGCGTGGGCGCCCCGTGCGGCGGGGGCGGCATGCGGTTACGCCCGTCCGTTTCCGGGCGGCGCGGCGCGGGGCGGCGGTTCTGTCTGCGGTCGTGTCCGGGGTTGTGGCCGGAGTTGCGCGGCCTTGGCTGCGGGTCTGTCGGACGGACCTGGCGGCCCGGTGCGGGGGGCTTCGATTGAGCATCGCCCGACGGGGCGATCTTTTCACGGAGCGCCACTCCCAGCTTCTTGAACAAGCGTAGGGGCATTCCTGTCTCCAGAAAAGCGCAAAGCGGGCACGCTGCCGCGCCCGCCTGCACCAGTGGTCTCTTGTCGCGCCGAAGGGGCGCGGGGTGTTTAGCGCTTCGAGAACTGGAAGCGCTTGCGGGCGCCGGGCTGTCCCGGCTTCTTGCGTTCCTTCATGCGCGGGTCGCGCGTGAGGCAGCCGGCGGCCTTGAGCGGCTCGCGCAGCGAGGGATCGGCCGCGACCAGGGCGCGCGAGACGGCATGGCGCGCGGCACCCGCCTGCCCGGTCGAGCCGCCGCCTGTGGCGATGACATCGATGTCGAACTTGTCGGCCGTGTTGGTGAGCACGAGCGGCTGGAGCATGAAGCTGCGGGTGGCCTCGCTCGGGAAGTACTCCTGCATCCCGCGGCCGTTGACGATCCATTTGCCTGTTCCCGAGAGCAGGCGCACACGCGCGACGGCGGTCTTGCGCCGTCCCGTCGCTGCTGCGATTTCATTCCCCATGGAAACTCCTCTTGGTTGCGTTGATGCGGCCGCCGGCGGCGGCCGCGGTCCTAGGCCAGTTCGACCTTGCGCGGCTGCTGCGCCTGGTGCGGGTGATCCGGGCCGGCATAGATCTTGAGGCGCGGCATCATGCGCTGGCAGAGGTGATTGCCGGGCAGCATGCCTGAGACCGCCTCCTCGATCATGCGTTCCGGATGGCGCGCGCGCATCTCGGCGGCGGTGAAAGTCTTGCGTCCGCCGCGGAACCCGGAGTAGCGCTCGTAAATCTTGAGGTTCTCCTTCGACCCGGTCAGCCGGACCTTCTCGGCGTTGACGACGATGACGAAGTCGCCCGTGTCCACGGCCGGAGTGAAAGTCGGCTTGGTCTTGCCCCGCAGGGCGTTGGCGATCGCCACGGCGGCGCGGCCGAGCGGCTTTCCGGCGACATCGACCAGAATCCATTCGCGGTTGACGCCGGGATCCTTGGGAAGGAAGCTCTTCATGTTTGGCTCAGTTCTTCTTAAACAAAACAAGGGGGCATTTTACCGTAAGCCGCCGCGCCGTGTCAAGGCCGAGGGCGGACATTTTGGCGCTCGCGTCACGCCCGCATTTCCCTGACGGTCGGATCGGCGAGCAGGCTCTCCACCAGCCGTTCATGACCCCGGGCCGTCCCGGTGACGTGCATCGTGCAGCCGGCATGGCTTGCGGTGCGGTCGAAGGAGCGCGACTCGCAGACGAGGCGGCATTCGCGCAGCAGGCTGTCGATGCGCGCCGTGTCGAAGGCGCCCTCCATGACGATGCGGTAGGAGCGCTCCTCATGCAGGCTGTCCACCAGGCGCGTCACGCGGCGGAAACTCCAGAGGATGGCGAGCACGATGGCGGTGGAGGCAAAAACCAACTGATAGAACCCGGCACCGATGCCCATGCCAAGTGCCGCCGCGATCCAGATGACGGCGGCGGTGGTGACGCCCAGGATGCGGGAGCCGTCGCGCAGGATGACGCCGGCGCCGAGGAAGCCGATGCCCGAGACGATCTGCGCGGCGATGCGCACCGGGTCGCCGGGGGCCAGGCGCCGCGAGATCATGGTGAAGAGGGCGGCGCCCATGCAGATGAATATCATGGTGCGCAGGCCGGCGGCCTTGTCGCGCGCCTGGCGCTCGAGGCCTATGAGCCCCCCGACAAGGACCGAGACGCAGAGCGCCATCAGATCCTGCTGCAAGCTCGCGGGGATGAGGTCGGAAAACATATCGCGTGCGACCGCGCGGTGCGCGCCGGGCGCCGGTGCCCGGCGGCGGTCAGGCCTGCATTCCGTCGTGGACTTCGGGGGCGGGCGCGGGAGCGGCCTTGAGACCGGCGACCCACTCGATGAGCGCCATCTCCGCGGCGTCACCGCGGCGGGCGCGGGTCTTGATGATGCGCGTGTAGCCGCCCGGGCGTCCCTCCATGGCGGGCACCACGTCGTCGAACAGGCGCCGGACGGCATCCGGGCTGCGCAGGCGGGCGGCGGCCAGGCGGCGCGCGGCGAGGGTGCCCTTGCGCGCCAGCGTGACGATCTTCTCGGCATCGCGGCGGGTCTGGCGCGCCTTGGGCAGGGTGGTCTCGATGCGGCCCTGGACAATCAGGTGGGCCACCAGTCCGCCCATCAGTTGCTCGCGATGGGACGTGGAACGACCAAATTTTTTGGCGACGCGTTTGTGGCGCATGGCTTCGTGCTCTCTTCCTGGGAATGTCTAGGCTTCGTTGCTCTTCTGGTAGGGGACCAGCAGTTCCGGGTCAAGCTCCATGCCCAGTCCGACACCGATCTCCGCCAGTTTCTCTTTGATCTCGGTCAGCGACTTCTTGCCGAAGTTGCGGTACTTGAGCATGTCGTTCTCGGTCTTACAGGCCAGCTCGCCGACGGTCGTGATGTTGGCGTTGTTCAGGCAGTTCGCCGCACGCACGCTGAGCTCGATCTCGTTGACGCTCATCGCCAGGACGGCGCGCAGGCGCTCGCGGTCCTGATCCTCGCGGCGCTCGGCCTCCTCGACCTCGACGACCTCCTCGCTGTAGTCGACAAAGACGTCGAACTGGTGGCGCAGCAGCGAGGCGCCGGTGCGCAGGGCTTCCTCGGGGGCGATGCGCCCGTCGGTCCACACCTCGATGACCAGCTTCTCGTAGTCGGTGCGGTGTCCGATGCGCGTGTGCTCGACCTGGAAGTTGACGCGTGTGACCGGCGAGAAGATGCTGTCGATGGGGATGACGCCGATCTCCTGGTCGCCGGTCTTGTTCCATTCGGCGGGATGGAAGCCGCGGCCGGTGCAGATGTCCGCCTCGAGATCGAACTCGCCGTCCTCGCCCAGCGTGGCGATCGGCAGTTCGGGGTTGACGATCTGGATGGCGGAGGTCGTCTCGAAGTCGCCGGCGGTGACCACGCATGGCCCCTTGCGGCGTATGGCGAGGCTCTGGGGGGCGCGTCCATGCGCCTTGATCAGCACCTGCTTGAGGGCCAGAATGATGTCGGTGACGTCCTCGGAGACGCCGGGCAGCGAGCAGAACTCGTGGCTGGCGCCCTTGAGGCGGATGGCCGTGATGGCGATACCCTCGATCGAGGAGAGGAGCACGCGGCGCAGGGAGTTACCGATCGTGCGCGCGTAGCCGCTCTCAAAAGGCTCGGCGACGAAACGGGCGTAGGTTGGATTGGTGGTCGCCTCATCCTTGGCGACGCGCTTCGGCATCTCGAAACGGCTGACTCGAACTGACATGATTGCGATCCTTTTGTCTGGCGCCTCCCGCGTGCGGATGGCGGCCGGGCCCACGCCCTAGCGCGAATAGAGTTCAACAATGGCCTGTTCCTCGACAATGGGCGCGATCTCCTCGCGTGTCGGGACGGCGAGCACCTCGCCGCGGAAGGCCTTGGGATCCACCGCGAGCCAACCCGGCATCTGGCGGCCCGTGGCCACCTCGATGGCACGCGTCGCCTGGTCGCGGCTGCGCGGACGCTCGCGGACGACCACGACGTCGCCCGACTTGAGGATCAGGGAGGGGACATTGGCCGTGTGGCCGTTGACCGCGACGTGCTTGTGGAGCACGAACTGGCGCGCCG
>CAYPJN010000223.1:0-5083 GCA_964411055.1 uncultured Lentisphaerales bacterium
TGCTTCCGGCTGCTGGCCGACGCCCTGCGGTGCCGCCGCGCCGCCCTGCGCGGCGCGCTGGCGGGATGGCGCGAGGGCTGGCACCAGCGCGTCGCTCCGCCGCCGCCCTGAGCCGCCGTCACGCGGGCGTCGCGCGCATCTCCATGTCCAGGTCGGCCAGGCCGAAGAAGCGCCGCTCGGGACCGACATGCAGGTGGATTGCGTCGTAGCGCCGGTCATGCGGCACGATCGTCTCGCCCTGGCGCCCGGCGATCCCCAGCGAGATGAAATAGTCGCCGGGTGCCAGGCGGCAGGCGAACGCGAGCTCGCCGATCATGGCCCGGCCCGCGCGGCAGACAGTCCGCAGCGCCTCGACCTCCAGCGTTTCGGAGTTGGCCCCGTAGACGGTGATGCCTTCCTTGGTCTTGATGGTGACGCCCAGGATGGGACGGAAGATGTCGGCCTGGAACCGGAATGAGACGCCCAGGCGCAGCGGCTGGCCGCTGGCCACCACCGCCGGATACTCCACGCCGTCCGCCGCGAGGTGGTAGTCCAGGATCGTCGCCAGGCCGTCGCCCCAGCGGTATTCATGGGGATTGTAGCCCGCATGCCGGGAGAAGCAGTCGGCCTCGAGGCTGAGCGGCAGGTCGCGGAGCGGCACCGTCGCCGCCGCCGGCTCCGTCCGCGGCACGCCGGCGACCGCGCGCTCGCGCCCGAACAGCAGATCCATGTAGCGGTTGGCCACATGCCGCGGCTCCCCGGCCTCGACAACGGCGCCCGCATCGAGCAGGAGGGCGCGCGTGCAGTGGGTCACGATCTGGTCGCTGCTGTGGGTCACGAGCAGAATGCTGGTGCCGTCGGCCTTCAGCCGGGCGATCCGGTCGAAGCACTTGGCCTGGAACTTGACGTCGCCGACCGCCAGCGCCTCGTCGACGATCAGGATGTCCGGGGCGACGCTGATGGCGCAGGCGAAGGCGAGCCGGACGAACATGCCGCTCGAGTAGAGCTGCACCGGCTGCCGGATGAATTCGCCGATGTCCGCGAAGTCGAGGATTGCCGGCACGCGTGCCGCCATCTGCTGCCGCGAGAAGCCCATCAGCGTGCCCTGCAGGTAGATGTTCTCCATGCCGGTCAGGTCGCGGTTGAAGCCCGCGCCGAGTTCGAGCAGCGCGGAGACGCGCCCGTTGACGCGCACGTGTCCGGCCGTCGGCGTCAGCACTCCCGCCAGGATCTTCAGCAGGGTCGATTTGCCCGAACCGTTGCGCCCGATGATGCCCAGCGCCTCGCCCCGCTTGACGGAGAACCCCACCTCGCGGAGCGCGTAGAACTCCTTGTGGTACTTGCGACCGCGCGGGTGCAGCGACTCCTTCAGCCGGTCGATCGGCCGCTCGTAGAGCCGGTAGCACTTGGTCAGTCCCCGCGCCTCGATCAAGGGAGCGTCAGTCATGGCTGGGGATACCTGACTGGACATCGGCCATTGCACGGGACCGCGCGGGGCGGCGGCCTGAACAACTGTTCCGTGCGGACATCAAGCACCGTCCCTGGCGCCGCGGCGCGGTTGGAACGGCCCACCGCCATCTTGCTGGTGCTGCAGCCATGTCAGACTTTCGCTCGCTTGATCGGAAATGGTTATATCGGCTGCCGGGTCCACTGTCAAGCGGCGAGCGGCCGTTTTCCGTTGCCATGCCGCAAAGTAAATGACATATTGCCGTCATTGAAAATTCACGGGAGCACAAGCATGGATGCGGCACGGCAAGTGATCATCGCGAATCGCCATATGAAGCTGGCCATCAACGCCGACGGGACCGTCGCCAGCCTGGTTCACAAGCCTTCCGGGACCGAATGCCTGGCCGCCGGGGCGCGCGTCGCGGTCAGCTCCATCACCGAGCCGCGCCCCTACCAGAACGAGGTGAAGCTGGCCTACCCGTGCCATCAGACCACGTTCCACGCCAACGCGGTGAGGATGGAGGGCGACAAGCTGGTCATCGGCTACGAGCTGGTCCCCTGGGAGGCCGTCGTCGCCGTGAAGCTCGCCGAGGACTACGTCGCCTTCACGCTGGAGACCTTCCGCCGGACCGGGCCGAACGTCGTGTCCGAACCGCCCGTCTCCGAGATGTGGTTCCTGCGGCTGCCGGTACGCGAGCGCGGCCACTGGGGCGACTGGCTCAACGTCGTGTGGGACGACGAGGTGGCGGTCAACCTGCTGGCGGCGGACCCCGCCGCGAAGGCCGGCGCGGAGGCGGGCGCCGGCGGCTGCCGCATCCTGCAGGCCGGCGCCGATGGCCAGGTGCGGCTCGCGGACGTGACCGCCGCCCTCATCGTCTGCGCCACGGACAAGCTGCTGGACGCGATCGCCGCCGTCGAGGAGGACTACGGGCTGCCGCATGGCGTGGCCAGCCGCCGCCACGCGCTCTACAACGCCTCGTACTACTGGACCGGCAACGTGCATCCCGGCAATGTCGACGAGCATATCCGGTGCGCCCAGGCGGGCGGCTTCCGGCTCATGAGCATCTACTACACGGCCTTCCTCGAGAGCCGCGGCTACCGGCTGATCGGCAACTACGATGTCTTCCGCAAGGAGTATCCCAACGGCAAGGCGGATCTGAAGGCGATGCTCGACCGCATCCGGGCCGCCGGCATCACGCCCGGCTGCCATTACCTCCACAGCCATATCGGACGCGAAAGCCGCTACGTCACGCCCGTCCCCGATCACCGCCTGAACCTGCTGCGGATTTTCACCCTGTCCCGGCCGCTGGGCGCGGCCGACACCACCATCCACGTCGAGCAGAACCCCGCCGCGTCCACCATGGCGCAGAACCGGCGGGTGCTGAAGATCGGCACCGAGCTGGTCTCGTACGAGGGCTACACGGCCACGCCGCCCTACACCTTCCACGGCTGCGTGCGCGGCATCGACGGCACCACCCCCGGCGCCTGTCCGGCGGGCTTCCTGTTCGGACTGCTGGACGTCAGCGAGTTCGGGGCCACCAGCGTCTACCTCGATCAGAATTCCAGCCTGCAGGACGCGGTGGCGGAAGCCATCGCGGACCACTGGGACGCGGGCTTCGCGTTCTTCTATTTCGACGGTTCGGAAGGCGTCAACCCGCCCTTCTGGCACCATGTGGCCAATGCGCAGTACCGCGTCTACCGCAAGCTGAAGCCGGAGCCCATGCTCGCGGAGGGCGCGGCCAAGACGCACTTCAGCTGGCACCTTCTGACGGGCGGCAACGCCTTCGACATCTTCCGCCCCGAGCGCGTCAAGGAGGAGACCATCCGGCATCCGTTCCGCGAGGCGCCCCGGATGCGGGACAACTTCACGCGCCTGAACTTCGGATGGCTCGGCTACTGGCTGCCCGACGACAAGACCGTCGGCACGCAGCCCGACCAGATCGAGTTCGTCACCAGCAAGGCCGCGGCCTGGGACTGCCCCGTCTCGCTGCATGCGGATCCGGCCATCCTGGCGCGGCACCCGCGCACGCCCGACAACCTCGAGGTCTTCCGGCGCTGGGAGGAGGTTCGCGCGCGACGCTGGCTGACCGACGCGCAGAAGCGGCGACTGCGCAATCCGGAACAGGAGTTCATCCTGCTGCTGGACGAGGAACAGGCGTTCGAGCTGGTGCCCTGCGAACGCGTAGCCGCCGCGGTCGGCGGGAGCCGCGAGGTGATCGCCTACACCTTCAGGCGGCGGCGCTCCCTGTATGTCGTTTACCACCACATCGCGGCGGACGCGCAACTGGAACTGCCGATGCGGCCGCGCGAACTGCGGGTGCTGGAACGCATGGGCGGGGAGAGCGCGCCGGCAACCGGGGCGCGCGACGGGACGTGCGTCGTGCCGCTAGGCAAGCGTCGCTTCCTGAAGACCAGCCTGACGCGGCGCGCGGAGCTGCTCGAGTCCCTCGCGCAGGCCCGTATCGCGCCATTGTGAACAGGGGCTAGCGCCGAGGGGGTAAGGTTGGGCAGGCATTCCTGCCTGCCCGCGATCGTCCTCGTCCTCGTCCTCGTCCTCGATTCCCCTCTTCACCACGAAGAACACGAACAGGGGGCAGGGTTCAGGGGGAAAGTCTCGCGCAGAGGCGCAGTGGCGCGGAGGAGAGGGTTCAGGGGACAGGGTTCAGGATTCAAGGAGAGCTCGACGCTCAACACATGGCGAACCACGGGAAGTGGCAGGCGGAGAACTGCTGCGTCCAGATATTCCGGATCCAGAGCCGGCGGATGGATGGGGTCAGGCGAAGGAAGGCCGAACGGGGCGTGGTGAGAGGGCGCTTGCGCTCCAGTGGGCAGTTGGCAGGGGGCAGTGGGGACGAAGGGGTTGGGAGGGGACGCCGCAGGTCAGGCGCGCTGTCAAGCGTCGCCTGAACCTGCTGGTTCTGCCGAATCGAATCACTCCTCGAAGCAGCCGTATTCCGTGAGCATATGCTTCCCGATCTGGTACAGCAATGCGACCGCCTGGTGTTTCAGCGAGACGGGGACGTCCAGGAGGCGGGTCACCTTCTCGTTGCGGAAGTGCCACTCGCGCCGGTAGTTGGGCCACACCGCGCCATCGCGCAGGATGTTGCTGGCCTCGAATGTGAAATAGCCTTGATAGCGGATGTCCAACAGCCCCTGCATGATGGCGTCCATGTTCGTGGTGCCCTGAAACGGCGCCACATGGGAATCCATGTCGCCATAGTTGTCGTTGATGTGGAGACCCCGCAGACGATTCCCAAGTTCCACGATGCTCCGGTACTGGTCCACGCCCTGGACATTCGCGTGACCCGTGTCCCAGCATGTATCGACCAAGGGGTGGTCAATGTACTCCGCAAGCTCCAGCAGTTCCACCGCCGTGGAAGGAAAATGCCGGGTGTTCTCCTTGGTCGGAGCGTGTCGATCACAACTGTTCTCAACGAGCACGTGGACACCAGTCTTCTCCATCACCGGGAAGAGCCGGGAGAAGAAGTCGCGATTGCGTTTCAGGTTCAGCCCATGGTACTCCCTGGAGGGGAAGCCACCGATATCCCTTGAATGGACCACGATTTGGGGTATTCCCAACCTGCCGCAGACCTCAATCGAGCGGATGGTGGCATTCAGAAATACGTCATATTCCTCACCGGACGCAAAGGGGTTGCCG
>CAYPJN010000224.1:0-2867 GCA_964411055.1 uncultured Lentisphaerales bacterium
GCTCGGTGACCGAGACTTCGCTTCCGATGGCCGCCAGCAGCTCCAGCAGCTTGAAACCGTTTTGAAGCGTGTTGTTCAAGAGGCCCGCTGATTCCGCATATCAGAATCGCAAACCAATATATTACACATCATGGAATATGTATAGCACTTCTTTTGCCATCGAGTAGTAAAAGAGAAGGAAGCCCTGAAAGGGCGTAACATACCAGCCAAGGGCAACGCCATGGGAAAAGGTAACTCTTCCCCTTTTCTCCCTTCGTGTCCTTCGTGCTCTTCGTGGTGAATCTCCCCGCGCTGCGGCTCGCTGGGGACAGCTCGCCCCACCTGCGTGCCATTCGAGTGGTCAGTCAACTGCGGGCGACCCCAAGTATCGACAAAGCTCGCGGCAAGGTAATCCTGAACCCTGAACCCTAAACCATCGACCATGGACCACGGACCATGGACCACCAACCACCAACCACCAACCACCAACCACCAACCACTCACACCATCCACCCCTTGCGCGTGAAGAGCATGCGGGTGGCGACGGCGCCGGGCGGCAGCCCGAGCAGGCGCGCCGCGGCGCGCGCGTAGAGCGCCATCTGGAAGGCATACCCCTCGGCCGTCGCGCGCATGTCGGCCTCGGTCTCAATGCGGTTGCTCTTGTAGTCGTACACCGTCGCCCTGACGGCCCTGCCCGCCGCGTCGCGCTCGACGACCACGCGGTCGAAACGCCCGCTGGCCAGTTGCATGCCCTCCGGGGTCGCCAAGACCAATTCGAAGGGCGCCTCGCGCCAGACTTCCGCGGCGGCGGCGCCGGACGGACGCGCCAGCGCGCGGCGCACCGCTTCGCTCACCAGGCAGTTGCGGAACTGCCGTTCCACATCGTCGAGCAGCCGCGTGGCCTCGGGCGCCGTTTTCCGCCAGTCGGCAATCAGCCCCTCGATGTCCGCCGTCTCCAGCCACTCGATGCGCTCGAAGAGGCGGTGGATCGCGGAGCCGAAGTCCCGTACATCGCCGGCCTCGGCGTTGAAGAGCCAATGCGCCGGGAAGGTGCGCCCGGCCTCCTGCTCCTTCGATGGTTCGTGCCGCGCCGGCGCCGCCGCGTAGGTGAGCGGCAGCGCCTCCGGCGGCGTGGCGTGCTCGGCCTCCGCCTCGACCGGCGCCGGTGCCGGCAAAGCCTTGTGCCAGTCGCGGTCGCCGGCTTCGTAGATTCGCCGCCCCGCGCTTCCGGACAGCTCCTCGTCGAGCCCCTCCGTGGCCAGCCGCTCCCGCAGCAGGTCGGACTCGCGGAAGGCTTTCGAGGTTCTGCCGCGCTCCGGCACCACCATGTAGAGCGCCTGCCGCGCGCGGGTCAGCGCCACGTAAAGCGTGCAGAGCTGGGCGAAGTTGGACTCGGCGGCGGCCTTCTCCAGCGCCCGCAGCGGCGCGCCACCGGCCGCCTCCAGCGCCGCGCGCCGCGGTGGATCAAGCACCCAGCCGCCGTCCGCCAGGAACGCCGGCGCCCCGGGACTCCCAAAACTCCTGGCGTTGGGCGCGAAGGGCACCACCACGAGGTCGAAGCCCAGACCCTTGGCCTGGTGTACCGTCATCACCCGCACCGCACCGGCCGCGGCGCCGCTCTTGACCTGGTAGGCGGCCACATGGTCGGCAAAGGCGTCGGCGTCGCGGCCGCCGAGGGCGTCAAAAGCCTCCGCTGCCGCCAGCAGCTCGCGCAGGCGCTGTTGACCGAAGGCGTCGAGCTCGCCGAGCTTGGCGCCCCACGCGCGCAGGGTGCCGGCAAAACCTTGCGTCTGCAGGGAGTCCAGCACCAGCAGGGGCAGCGCGTCGACGGACGGCAAGGCGTCCCGCGCCGCCAGCGGGCTCATCTGGAGATGGCGCAGCGCGACGGTGTCGCCGGGATGGGCGGCGTGGCGCACGAGCGCCAGCAGCAGCGTCACCACGGGATGGTCGGCGATGCCCCCACGGCCCTCGTGCACCACCGGCACGCCGGGCAGCAGGCGGCGCAGGGTGTCGACACACACGCGCCCGGCGCGGTTGTCGCGCACCAGGACGGCCGCCGAGAGCCGCGCCAGCGCCGTCCCGGCCTCCTGGAGCACCGCGGCCACGGCGCGGAAAGCGGCCGGCTCGACGGCTTCGTCTTCCTCGCCGTCCCCGTCGCCGCCGGAACCGCCGGCGCGCTTGTCGGGCGTGTACTCCACCAGCGCGGCGTAGCCCTGGCCCTCGCCCACGCGCGCGCTCTTGTGCTGCTGCCAGAAGCGCGCGAAGGCCGCGACGGCCTCCGGCCGCGGTCCATCGCCCGCGGCGACGGGCGGCCACGCGGCCAGATCCCCGAAGACCGCGTTGACCGCCCCGATGACCGCCGGCAGCGACCGGTGGCAGGCGGCGATCGACTCCTCGGCAATCGCCCGGCCGCCCAGGTCGCGGTACTTCCCGATCACTTCGTGGAAGAGACGGTGGTTGCCGCCGCGCCAGCCGTAGATCGACTGCTTGACGTCGCCCACGTAGAAGAAGGAGCGCGCCTCGTCCTGCATGACCTCGTCGATCAGGTTCGCCAGCGCCTGCCACTGGGCGTCGCTGGTGTCCTGGAACTCGTCGAGCAGCCAGTGGTCGAGGCGCCCGTCGAGACGGTAGTCGATGTAGAGGCGGTCGGCGCCGGAGGCCTCCGGCCGGAGGCTGGGCGCCATGCCGTCCGGTCCCAGCAGCCGCGACAGGTCCTCGAACGTGAAGGGGCCGCCGGCCGCCAGCGTCTCGGCGTAGCGCGCCTGGTAGCGGTCGAGCAGCCGGCGCAGGCCGCGCGTCTTGTCGGCCGCCCGCTGCACCTCGACCGCCACGAGGTTGCCGAGCGCCGCGCGCAGCCCGGGCCACAGGCCCGCCGGCACCGTGTAATC
>CAYPJN010000224.1:2919-5075 GCA_964411055.1 uncultured Lentisphaerales bacterium
GGCGGCGATCCTTTCGCAGGCTTCGCCCAGTTTGCCGCCCAAAACCTCCGCCAGGCGTCCTGGCAGGTTGGACGGGATGCCGGCCGGCGCGCCGGTCTGCTCCCACCAGCGGTCTTTGCCGGGCCAGATGCTGTCGACATCGCCCCAGTGCCAGTCGGCTCCCGCGTGGCCGCGGTAGAAGCCGTGGCTCTCGGTGATCAGCCGGTCGAGCGTCTCGCCGAGCAGCTTGTCCTCCTGGCCGGAACGCGCCAGCCGGAAGTCGGAGAGCAGTGCCCCGCCGCCGCCCGCTCCCGCGCCGTGCGCCGGGTCGAGGAGGCGGGCGAGGAGCGCCTGCCGCAGCGCCTGGGCCTCGCCGCCGTCGCCATCCAGCGGGCGGATGCCGGGGGCGATGCCGAGCTCCAGCGGGAAGGCGTTCACGATCCCCAGGATAAAGCTGTCGAGGGTGCCGATGCGCAGGCGATGGCCCTGGTCGAGCAGCCGCCGCAGCAGCGCGACATAGGCGCCGGGGGTGTCGGCGGGCGTCGTGAAGCCCTCGCGGGCGATCATGCCGGCCGTCACGGCGCGCGAGGCGTCGCGGCTGGCCGCATCGGTCAGCAGCGTGACGATCTTGTCGAATATCTCGCCCGCCGCCTTGCGTGTGAAGGTCAGCGCGCAGATGCGGTCGGGTGGAACGCCCGCGGCCATCAGGCCGATGTAGCGGTGGGCCAGCCGGAAGGTCTTGCCCGTGCCGGCCGAGGCGGAGATCGCGCGGTTCCGGATCTGGCTCACGGCGCGGCCCTCCAGGGCGCGGGCGGGCGCTCCATGGTGGTTTCGGGATTGTCGAGCAGCAGCCCCGCGAAGTCGTCCCGGTACCCGCCGGCAAGTTCGCCCGGCGGCCAGAAGATTCCCGCGCGGATGCGCTTGATCACCGCCTGTGCGCAGGCCAGGGCCGAGGTTTGCAGTGCGTCGCAGTAGCCGTCCCAGAGCGCGAAGCCGCCGGAGCCCAGCGCACTCGGCAGCAGGATGTAGCCCGTCAGAAAGCCGGAACCCAGTTCCGCGCGAACGAGCTCGCGGTACAACGGCAATTGCAGATCGGCCCAGCGCTTGTTCTTTGCCAGGGTGTCGGGCACCAGTGCCTCGGGCGCCACCTGCTCCGACTTTCGACGGGGGCCGAAGTGGACCTCGGCGGGCGTGCGGGCCTTGTCGGAGGTCTTGTAGTCGAGCACGGCGACAGCACCCGTCCTGGTGTTGCGGTCGATGCGGTCGATCCGACCCTTGATCGTCAGGCCGCCGAGCGTGCAGCTCCGTGCCTGCTCGTGCTGCACTATCTCCCAGCCCTCCTGGCGCCAGGCCACCTGCCGGATGGCGAACGCGCGCAGGCGGCGCGCGGCGCTGTCGATGGCCAGATCGACACCCAGCCAGGGACGGACGCCGTACTGCCGCCGGACGCGCTCCCGCAACCGCTCCTCCAGCCACTGGCCCAGTTTCTCCGCGTCGCCGCAGCCCCAGAGCGCCGCCCCTTCGTCCGCCATGTCGTCGAGCGTGTCGTGCACCAGTGTGCCGAAGGCGCGCGCGTCGGGCTCGCGGGCGCGGTCGTCGAGCGGCTCCATCCCGAGCACCTCGCGCAGGTAGAAGCGCAGCGGACAGGCGAGATAGGCGCGGAACAGCGTGGGCGAGAGCTCCCGCGCACGCCTGTCGCTGAAGACCCCGGCCGGCAGCCGGGCTGGATCTAGTTTGAAACTGACCTGGTAGGCCGAGGCGCCCCGGGCGGCGGGCGGCTCGCGGAAGAGCAGGCGCGCGCGCTCCGCCAGTTGATCGTCGGGGCAGTGGAAGAGGAGCCGCGAGGGACGTAGCGGATCGCCGGCGGCGGAGGTTTTGCCCACCAGCAGAATCGTCCGGCCGCCGGTGCGGCGCTGGGCCAGCATCGCGGTCAGCACGTAGGCGTCGCGCGCCACGCGCAACGCGTCGTCGCGCAGCCCGAGCCCATGACGCAGCGTGTCGGGGAGGAAGAGATCGCCGACCTGGCCGTCGGGCACATAGCCCTCGTTCATTCCGGCCACGAAGAGCAGCGGGGCGGGATTCCAGGCCAGTTCGAGCCAGCCCTCGAGTTCGAGCGGCTCGTTGCGCCGCTCGGGCCTGATCTGGCCCTCGCGCAGGCGCGCCAGGAGCACGGCGGC
>CAYPJN010000225.1:0-1245 GCA_964411055.1 uncultured Lentisphaerales bacterium
GAATAACATTGTCCGCACGCCACGCATATGCATCCGGATGACCAGCAAAGGCAACACCCGGATGCGCACCCACTACCTGAAAAACAACATCTTCGAGACCACGGGCACGGATTCAAACAGCATCTGCATCGTAGCCCAGCCTAAAACCATCAACTTCTCGGACTACAACCTACTGTACGCCCCGTCGGGCTACGTGGGCGCCTGGGAAGGCTATGCCGCCAAGTTCACATCGCTCGATGAGTGGCGCGCCGCCAGCGAACAGGACGGGAACAGCCTCGACGCCGATCCCGGTTTCGCCGACCCGCTGCACGGGGATCTCCGGCTGCGGCACGACTCGCCCGCCGTGGATGCCGGCGTCAACAGCTTCTGGATGTTCGGCGCCACCGACCTGGACGGACGCCCGCGCATCGCCGGGCCTGCGGTCGACCTCGGCGCCTGCGAGTACAACCCGCGGGCGATGGTGCGCGTCTTCCTGCAGGGGCCCTGGCAGGCGGACAGCAGCGCGATGCGCACCACGCTGCGTCAGGGAGGTCTCCTGCCGGCGACCTCGCCCTACGCCGAGGATCCCCGCGCCGCGGCCAGCCTGCCCGCGTCCGCGGTCGACTGGGTGCTGCTCCAGTTCCGCCGGACGCCCGGCAGTCCCGCCCTCTTCTCGCGCGCGGCATTCCTGGACCGCGACGGCTGGATCGTCGACGACTCCGGCGCAGCGGGCGTGGGGGTGAGCCTGCCCGCCGACACACCCTGCCATGTGGCGGTGCGGCACCGCAACCATCTGGCGGCGGTCTCCGCCCTCGCCGTGGCCGCCGATGACGACGGCGTGCTGGCCTGCGACTTCACGGCCAGCGCGTCCGTCTATCTCGGCGGCGCCGAGGCCTGCGTGCCGGTCGAAGCCACCAACGGCGTGCGCTTCGCGCTGGTCGGCGGCGACGCCGACGGCGACGGCATCGTCACGGATCTCGACGTGCAGGTGTGCAATTCGCAGAACGCCGGTTCCGGCTACCTCCGGGGCGACATCGACCTCGACGGCTTCGCGGCCACTACCGACAGCACGCTGATCATGAACCAGCAGGGGCGCCTCTCACAGGCGCCGAAGGCCGAGACCTTCCTGCTCCCCGCGCTGCGCCTCAGCCCCTCGCGTCTCACGGTACGGGCCGGCGAAGATGTGACGCTGACCGGATGGAATTCCGCGGATACCGCCAGCGGCACGGTCTCGAACACCAACGACGGCGGGATTGTCACGGTCCC
>CAYPJN010000225.1:1255-5044 GCA_964411055.1 uncultured Lentisphaerales bacterium
CAGCGATGGCACGCTCTACTGGGGGTTCACGCGCAACAGCAGCGGCGCGACCCTGTCCGCCTCGGGCGCGCAGGCCGTCTACAACGGCGGCGCCGCAACCGGCGGCACGGACATCGTCCAGGCCTGGGATGTGAACAACGCGCTTGGCCGCGCGGTCTTCAACGTCTTCGACGAGCAGGCCTCCGCCGCGGCCGGGCAGGCCATCATCATCGCCGGACGCACCTCGGCCGGCGACACGCTCTGGCCCGCGACCGACTACCTCGCCGACACGGCCTACACGACGCTGCGCTACCGCGGCTTCGCGCGCGAGAACCTCCACTACCTGAGCCCCGAGCCCGGCCAGGATGTCGACGGCAACGGGCTGCTCGACGACATCGACGGCGAATCAACCTTCGCGGCGGCGTCCGGCGTCTTCACCAACACCGTAGCCGGCGCCGACAAGCTCTTCGTCTATCTTGTCGACCATGGCGGCAACTCGTCCGGCAACGGCTACTTCCGCCTCAACGCATCCGAGACCCTGACCGCCACGCAGCTCGACGACTGGCTCGACGCGCTGCAGGACGTTTACGGGACCGAGGTGGTCGTGCTGCTCGACTTCTGCTACGCAGGCAGCTTTATTCAGGCGCTCGCCTACGACGGCGGCGCCACGCGCATCGTGATCGCCGCCTGCGGCGACGACCAGCCCAGCTACTTCGTCGCCGGCGGCCTCGTAAGCTTTTCCGGCGCCTTCTTCTCCGGCCTCATGCTGGGCTACGACGTCTCGAACTGCTACAGCATGGCCTCCAGCGCCATGAGCGGCTACCAGGGCGCCCTGCTCGATGACGACCATGACGGGGTTGCCGGCGTCGGCGACGGAGCCATCGCCGACGGCTACATGATCGGTCCGACCTACGTGGCGGCGGGCGACGTCCCCTTCATCGGCGAGGTTTGCGGCAACCAGGTGCTGACCGAGGAGACCTCGGCCACGCTCTGGATCGGCGGCATCGCCTCCGTCCATCCCGTGACCCGCGCCTGGTGCCTGGTCATCCCACCCGGCCACGATCCCGATCCCGACAATCCGGTGACCGAGCTGCCGACGCTCGAGCTGGCGTACGACTCGTCCGATGGCCGCTACACCGTCACGCACGACGGCTTCACGGCGGCGGGCACCTATAACGTCACCTTCTACGTGCAGGACGTCGAGGGCAATGTATCCCTGCCGCGCCAGGCCTACGTCACGCAGATCGGCTACGACGACCGCGCCATCATCGTGGCGGGAGGCGACACCAACGGCGCCGCGTGGCCGGCTGTCGAGTCGCTCGCGCGCCTGGTCTGCTCCACCATGCGCCTGCGCCTCTTCACGCCTGACCGGATGCGCGTCCTGACGCCCTCCGGCCTTCTCGACTACGACGGCGACGGAACGAACGACGCCGCCGCGGCCACCGGCGCGGCCCTCCAGTCGGCGATCCTCGATTGGGCGCTCACCAACACCACCGACCGGCTCACGCTCTACCTGCTCGGCGAGGGGGCAAACAACGCCTTCCGGATCAACGCCACCGAGTCCGTGGCCACCAACCAGATGGCGGCGTGGATCCAGGCGTTCCAGGCCACCAACCCCGTGCCCGTGACCATCGTGATGGACTTTTCGGGGGCCGGCGCCTTCCTGCCGGCCCTGGCCGACGGCGCCGATCCCGGCACCGAGCGCGTCGCCATCGCCAGCACGCGCGCATACAAGGAGGCGATCTTCGCGAACAACGGCACCGTCAGCTTCACGCAGTACCTGCTCGCGGGCGTCATCGCCGGCGACACGCTGGGCGACGCCTACACCGCCGCGCGCCGCGCCATCCGCCGCGTCTCCGGCGGCGTGCGGCAGCGCGCGCAGATCGACGACAACGGCAACGGCATCCCCAACGAGAAGAACACCGACGGCCTGCTGGCCGCGACCACCTGGATCGGATCGGCCTTCGTCACCGGCGCCGACGCGCCGCTGATCGGCGGCGTCTCGCCGCCGCAGGTGCTGGGGACGCCCGGCGACGCGGTCACGCTCTGGGCCTCCGGCGTGACCGGCATGTACCCGATCTCCAACGTCTGGTGCACCGTCACGGCGCCCGACGCCTCCCCCACCAACGATCTGCCCACCATCGCCCTCGCCTGGAACCCGGCGACGGAGCGGTACGAGACCATCGTCAACAGCTTCACCGAACCGGGGTGCCACGTGCTGACCTTCTACGCCATGGACACTGCCGGCACGGTCTCGGCCCCGCTCCAGAGCGAGGTGCTCCTGGCCGACGCCTTCGAGCCGGACGATGACCGGTCCGGGGCGTCGCTTTACACCGGACAGGCCCAGACCCACACCTTCCACACCACCAACGACGTGGACTGGGTGCGCGTCTACCTGGCATCCAACTTCGTATACGAGATCGAGACCGACCACATAAGCGAGCGGCTGGACACCGTCATCGACTTCTACCGCGAGGACGCGGAAGGTTCGCTCGTCTACCTCGACGAGGTATCCGTCGACGAGGAGGGGGATGACTGCGGCGAATACACGGGCATCGACTTCCCCGCCTCGGGCTGGTATTGGGCGCGGCTGTGCGCCTATCCTGGCGGCACGAACCGGATCGGCGCCTACACCTTCAGCATCGAGATGCCGGCGGCCGCCACGTGCAGCCTGATCGTGCTGGGCGTCGACGACGTTTTCGAATGCGCCCTGCCGTCTGGCGCCTATGTCGACGTCTACGAGCAGGCAACCGGTCTGTGGCGCAACAAGAACTTTAGCGGATCAAAGAACGTCTCCTTCACGGGGCTGGCCGGCGGTTGGTATTACATAGACGTGCCCGAACCCGCCCATCATATCTGCCGCGAGGATCCCGACACTCCCGGCCAGGTGGAGAACACGGGCAACCAGTACTACGGGAACCCGCGCTGGACCTACATCGCCAGCGGCTGGGGCATGGCCGGTTTCGAGTTCCTCTCGACGGTGGCGGTGACCTCGGGGGTTGTCCGCGACGCCTGGACCGGCGCCTTCATCGACGGCGCCGCGCTCGCGTTCACCGCCACCAGCGGCAGCCTCTCCAATTCTATCGTGGACGGGCATATCATGCTCACGAGCTACAGCACCGACTGGACAAGCACACCCGCCGGGCTGCTGCCGACAAATGTCTTCCTCGGCGCCTGCAACTGGGATCTCGCCGTCTCGCGCGCGGGCTACACGACCGCATCCCTGACGGACGCCGTCAAGAACAAGCCGGCCGGATCGGCCATCGCGCTCGGTACGCTCTACCTGACGCCGACCGACGCCAACAGCAACGGCATCCAGGACACATATGAGAGCACCTACTTCCCCGGCGGTTGCGACCCTGACGCAGACTCGGACGGCGACGGTCTATCCAACCGCGCGGAGTACCTCTGCGGTACCGTGCCGACCAATCGCGCCAGCGTCATGAGCATTCTGGAGGCGCAGCGGACCTCCGAGGGATTCTCTCTGACTTGGAGCGCGGTGGCGGGGCGCGGCTACCACGTGGTATCGTCCGGCACGCCGGGAGGTTCGGGATCCATCGCCACCAACGGCCCCTGGGAGGCGGCCTACGGCGAGACGTCCAAGACGTGGATCGCCACGGTCAACCCGTCGCAACCGTCGCGCTTCTTCCGCGTCCTGCTGTCGCAGCCGTGAACGGGACTTCGTAATCGGCCGGCCACAGGGGGCGCGCGGGGGGCGCATGATTGGTGGGCGGAATGCTGATGGGCCCATGAACCAGCGAGAGGCGGGGCTGAAGCCCCTGGACGGCTTCCGCCTGAAGGGAGCGTTGA
>CAYPJN010000226.1:0-2048 GCA_964411055.1 uncultured Lentisphaerales bacterium
CAACCTGCTCAAGAAGGTGCGCTTGGAGATCGCGGTCAATGAAGATTTTGTCGAGACGACCGTCGGCGCAATCATCGCCGGCGCGCGTACCGGTAGGATCGGCGACGGCAAGATCTTTGTCCTCGACCTGCCCAGATGCATCCGCATCCGCACCGGCGAGACGGGCCGTGCGGCCATCGGCTAAGCTATCGACTAAACCCGAGTCCCGCTTGATGCCCGGAGAAAAAAGGTGGCGCGGCCATCCCTGCCTGCCCTTGAATCGCTTGCCGAACTGATGTTTGTCCCGATGCTTGCCCCGGCAGCACGGGGATCGAGGACGATTGTCTAAAGCCGGGCACGCAGGACGAGGAGCGCAAAGAGCGCCGTGAAGAGCGCCGCCGTCGCGAACTTGACGAGGGCTGCCCGCCGCCGCATCCAGAGCGTCAACCGTTCGCTCCGCAGGCCGCCGTAGGCGCCGCCGAAGACGACCACGAGGGGGATGACGAAGGCGAGGTTGTAGAGCAGCAGGTAGGCGATCACGCCGCGCCGCGACAGGCCCGCCTTCATGACGTAGAGCAGGGTCGGGCCGTAGACCTGTCCGGTGCAGGCTAGTTCTAGCAGCGAGATCGCCACGCCCGCCAGAAAGGCCGCCCACACAAAGCGACGTCGCCGCGCGCTGTGGCGCACGACTTCGCGGATTCGCGTCTTGAAGGACTCCGGCAACTGCAGGATCATGTCACCCATCCGCCCCCGCAGGCACTGCACGCCATCCCGCACGTTCAGCAGCGCCACCAGCGCCACAAAGGCGGCCAGCCCCCAGTTGAAGAGGCGTGCAAAGCGCCGTAGCAGGGCGAAACGCTCCACCACTTCGACCAGCCCGAGCCCCAGGAGGAAGTAGGCGAGGAAGACGCCGGCCACAAAGGCGCCGCCGACGGCCAGCAGCTCGCGCGGTTTGCGCCGCGCCACCTGCAGATAGGAGAGCAGAAAGATGATGGCGGCGAAGGCACAGGGGTTGACCCCGTCCGCCAGCCCGGCGCCCAGCACCAGCATCGGCGTCAGACGACTGAAGATCGCCTCGATCTTCTCTCCGGCCTCCTCCGTCTCGGTCGCCGACAGCCGACGCCAGCCGGCGGTCGCCGCCTCGGGGCGGCGCAACAGCCTCTGCAGGCGCTCGAAAGTGATGTCGCCCTTCAGCAGGGCGCCAGCCCCGCAGAAAACCGCCGGCGCCGTCAGGTGGTCGTCAACGGGAACTGCGAAGCGCTCGCATAGCGCCGCGTTGATCCGGGCATCCTCGGGGTTGCGGACATTGCGCACCTCGACGGTCAGATCGCGTCCTTCGGCGGCCAAGACACGAAGCATCTCCCCTACCCGTTCGCAATCGCGGCAGCCGGGGTTGCGGAAAAAGACAACCAGGCGTCGCGCCGTTGGCTCGTCGCGCGCCGCCGTACCCGCAGTTGTGGCGGCATCGGCGGTCCGTACCGCGCCCCCCAAGGCGGGCCGCGACTCGTCCTGACGCACCGTGACCGTCCATACGGCATTGGTCCCGCCGCCGGTCTCCTCCGTCAGACGCCGGCGCAACTTGAGCAGATCGCTCTCTTCGTCTTCCTCCTGGTCCGTCAGGGCCAGCAAGCCATCCAGCAGCCGCAGCATCTCGGCGTGGTTCTGTTCGCGCAGCCAACCCAAGGGAACCTCTTCCAGCAACGATCCGATTCTCCTCGCCGCCGCCATCTTGTCGGGCGCCGTTTCGAGCATGGACGTCAGCAGACGTACCTCAACCTTCTCGCGATTGGCCAGGCGGCGTTGCGGACCGTCGGGGCGGGGTCGCGGCAGAGCGCTGTGAGCGTGGTCACGACCGCCGGCTCGAGCCGGCGCGAGGGCGAGGATGAGCTGAACGCGCTGCTCAACCCGTCCGCGACGGTGGACGCGTCGAAATAGACGCCCGACGAACTGGAGAGGCCGAGTGCCGGCACCACGGATCGCACCCATTCCGACGCATCCCGCGCGACGGTATCGAGCTGCGTGAGGAAGTCGGCCCGTCGGTTGCGCCCCAGCGCCAGCCAGGCCGCGCG
>CAYPJN010000226.1:2058-5030 GCA_964411055.1 uncultured Lentisphaerales bacterium
GACGAAAGGATTCTCAGACGCCAGGTGGTCCTGAACGCGATGCTCGTCCCCCGGCCGCCAGCACGCATCGAGCAGCGTGAGCGCGAGAATGAGCCGGGCATCGCCCGGACGGGGCTCCGCGGCCCCGGCCAGCGCCTGCCGTGCCGCCTCGCCGATGATCCGGCGCGCCGGCGCCTGACGCAGGACCCGGTACCAGACATAGGACTCCTGCAACAGGTCGCTCGGCAACAGGGGCGATGCCGGTTCGAAGACCGCCGTCAGCAGCGCCCGCAGCACCTTGTCGTTTGACGACTCCTCGAGCGCGAGACCGACGGCCGCCTGGCGCACATCCGCCGACGGGTCCCGCAGCAGACGATCGAGCAACGCGGCCGTCGCCTCGCCGGTGCCGCGTCCCGCGCGCCGGGCGATCTTCAGCCGTTCTTCCGCCGTGCAGGTGTCGAGCGACTCCAGCAGGAAGGCGGCGCCACGGTCATTCCCCATGGCGAAGAGCGAAAGGGCGGCGGCCAGGCGCAGCTCGGGAGCCCGTTCCGGATCGAGACAGGCCAGCGCCTCCTGCAACAGTTCCGCCTCCTCCTCGGCGCGAGCGCCTGGCGCAGGCGCCACCGCCGGCGAAGCAGCCGGACCAAAGGCGTCGAACAGTTCGTTCAGCGCGAAAGGCTGAGCCTCCGGGGCAGCCGCTGGCGCGGGCGGGGCCGGGGCAGCCTCGGGTGCGAAGGCCGCGAAAAGATCGGCCAGCAGACTCCCCGCCGCATCCGCGCCGGATGCAGCGGCACCTTCACTCTCCAGCGCCTCGAAATCGATCGAAGCGAACGGATCGTTCGAGTAATCGTCGCTGTCGCTTCCGGGCGGCGGATAGTCATCGAACACCGCAAGCATCCGTTCCTTTATGCCTCCGCGCAGCACCTTGGCCAGTTCCTTCCGTGCCTTCGCCTCATCGCCACCGCCCCGCGCCACGACCCGGATCGCCGCACAGGCCACATCGCCGTTCGCATGGTGCAGGTAGGGCAGCGCCAGCCGCCAGGCGTTGTCCGCGCCGTTGCCCAGAGCTTCGATCACCGGCAGCAGCACATCGGCATCCTTGCCGCGCAGCGCCGGCCCGAAGGTCTCCGGCAGCGGCACGTCCATCTCGCATAGCGCCGCCACGACGGGACCCTTCAACTGGTCGTCCTGAAGAAAGCGTTCGCTCAGCCGGTCGGCCGATTTTTTGGCCTGCAGCGTGGCCAGCGTGGCGACGGCCGTGCGCCGGACAAAGGGATCGGCATCCTCCAGGCAGGCATCGACCTCGGCGGCCATCCGCTTGACACTCAGCCGGGCCAGCGCCTCCAGCGCGGCCGCGCGCACCCGCCACTGCGGATGCTTCAGGCACTCCGCCACCGCCTTGGCCGACGGCGTCGACTTCGTCCGGCTCAGGCTCGCCAGCGCCGCCACCACCAGATCCTCGTTGGCATGCGTCAGGAAAGGTCCGGCCAGTTCGAGCGCCGACGCCGCCTTGAGCCTTCCCGCGCCGCGGACAACGGCATGAATCACCGCCCCATCCCGCTCCCGCTTCAGCAGTTCGAGCAGGCTGGCGGCGGCGCGGCCGCGATCGGCCGAGATGACGGCATCGACCGCCGCCTCGCGGATGAAAGGATCGGGATCGGACAAAAAATCGACGAGCACCGGCAGACTGCGCGTGCCGCCTTTGGCCGCGGCATCGAGACTGCGCAGGCGTTCATCCTGGTTGCCGGACACCAGGCGGTGCGCCAGCCGGGCGCGCTCGGTGCCGAACGACTCGGGCAGCAGCAGGAAGTAGCGCACCTCTTTCACCTGGCGTCCCGCCAGCGCCTCCTCCGGCGCGGCGCCGGCCAGCCAGGCCTCCAGCGCGGGAATGACCCCTTCCCCCGCCTGTTCCAGCATCCGCACCGCCCGCGCGCTCCGTTCGCGATCATCCGCGGCCAGGTCGCGGATGTATCCCTGGATCTGACCTTCCGTCAATGGGGCGAAGCGAGTGCCGCCCGCGTCGGTATCCGACGCCGCCCACGACCGCCAGCGTTCAAGCGCCGCGCCGTTCGCGCCGCCCTCGCCCCAGGGGTCGTACCCGTGCGTGCTTCCGGCCAGTTCCTCGAGCAGTTCGAAGGCGCCGAGGCGAACGGCGAGCTTCGTGTGCGCCAGCAGTTCGACCCACTCCCGGCGGGGCACGGGCGCATAGGCGATCAGCGCAGCGTGGAGCGTGGAACGGCAGGTCTTGTCACCCAGGCCGGCGACGATGTCGGCCCACTGGCCGGGCTGGACCCGCTTTTCACGCATTACCTTGAGCCAGCCGTCCAACGCGACGGGTGCTCCGGCCAGGAGGCCCCCGCTCCCCTGGCGGCATTCACCGAGGAACTTCAGGAAGGCTGCGCGATCCATAAAGCCTTCCATGCCCCATTGCGGTCGGCCATCGCCCGATAGAATCAGCACGGCGGGCACGCCGCGAATCTGATGGCGCTGTGCCGTCGCCGGATCGCGCGTGGTATCGATGTCGACGCAGATAAAATCCGACAGCGCCGTCTGAACCTCCTTTTCGGCCAGCGTTTCCCGCTTGAATCGCGCACACCAGGGACACTCCGGCGTCGTGAAGATGACCAGCAGCGGTTTGAACTCGTGCTGCGCGCGCGCCAGCGCACCGTTCAGGTTGTCGCTCCACGCGACAGCGGGCGGAGGGGGAGCGCCGACCGGATCCGGCGCGGCGGCCACCACCGGCGCCAGGAGCAACAGCACGGCATGCACAACCGCCCTGGTCGGCCGGCCTGCCTCGATTCGCATCGTTCGACTCCGGTTCATGAGGTGTTCAATGCGTCAGTGCGTAGACGAGTATGTTCACATTCACATCCAGCGCGTTGACGATCTCGTTGCCGCCGCAACAGCAGCAGCCGACCGTATGCGCCGTATCGTTCAAACCCTGGGAGGAATAGACTGCGACCAGCTTGCCGTCGTGGCCGATGCCCTCGAGA
>CAYPJN010000227.1:0-4185 GCA_964411055.1 uncultured Lentisphaerales bacterium
GGCTTGCGGGCACAGGCTGGCCGTCATCTCGACCACGCCGCACTACCACCGGGATATCTCGCTGGAAGCGCGCCAGCCGCTCGCCAACGCCTTCTGGCGAATCGTTCGGAAGAGCCAATACGGTAAAATCCCCGTCTATCATGTCGCGATGCCGGACAAGCATTGTGCCCGTCCGCTGCGCATCCTCTCGTGGATCTTCTTCCATCTGATGAGCACGGTGGTCGGCCTCTGCATCCGCTTCCAGCCGGACGTGATCCTCGCGCCCTCGCCGCCGCTCTCGATCGGCATCAACGCCTGGCTCCTCGCGCGACTGCGCGGCGCGCGCTACATCTACAATGTCCAGGAACTCTACCCGGACATCGCCGTCAACCTCGGCGTGGTGCGCAACCGGCGGCTGATCGCTTGGCTCTCGCGCGTCGAGCGGTTCATCTACAACCGTGCGGCCGCCGTGACCGCCATCACCGCATCTATCCGGGACAAGGTGCGGCAGCGGATCGACGATGCCGAACGTGTGCACCTGATTCCCAATTTCGTCGCCGATGAGGATGTGGCCCAAGTTGGCCGCGACAACCCCTTCTCGCGGCAACATAATATCCGGAACCATTTCGTGATCACCTACGCCGGCAACCTGGGCCTGCCGCAGAACCTGTGGCTGCTGGTCGAGGCGGCGAAGCTGCTGAGGGCGGAACCGGCGATCAGCTTCATGATCATCGGCGACGGCACGGAGAAGGCGGGCCTGCGGGCGGCCGCAGCGCGCGAGAACCTGTCCAACGTTAAGGTGATCGACTACCAGCCGATCGATGTCATGCCGAGCATTTACGCCTCGTCGGACCTCTTCTTCGTCGGCCAGATGCCGAACGCGCACACCGATGGCATCCCATCCAAGATCTACCGTATCTTCGGCAACCGCAAGCCGGTGCTGGCCGTGACGCCCGCCACGTCCGATCTCGCGGACTGCGTGCGCGCCGCCGACGGGGGTGTCGTGGTGTCGGAGAACTCGGCCCGCGCCATGGCCGACGCCATTCTGGCGCTGCGCGCGTCGCCAGAACGCTGCCGCGCCCTCGGCCAGAACGGCCATGCCTATGCGCGGCAATTCACCCGAGCGGCGGTCGGGGGCCAGTACGATGCGCTGATCCGGGGCATCCGTGAAGGGTGAGTGGTGAGTGGTGAGTGGTGAGTGGTGAGTGGTGCCAAGCTTTGTCGCGCTTTGTCGAGTGCGGATGTGTTTAACGCAGAGGCGCAGAGGAGCGGAGGCGAGTGTCATGCGCATCCTGCATGTTAGCGCGGGACTTTCTCCGGGCAGCGGGGTGGCCGAGGTAGTCACCCGGTTGGCGTGCCATCAGGTCACGCTTGGGCATTCCTTAACGATTGCATCGCTGAAGGGCTTGGAATCCGCGGGCGTGCAGCAGGCAAGGGAGGGCGGCGTCAAAGTCGTCCTGTTCGGGCGCTTGTGCAGCCACGTCTCGCCAGGAATGCTGTTCGGGCTCAGGCGGCTGATGCGGCAGGTCAATGTGGTTCATCTGCATGGTAGCTGGACGTATCCTATCTGGGTGGGTTGCGGGTGTGCCCTTGCATCCGGGAAGCCGTACGTGGTCTCGCCGCATGGCTCATTTGACCCAGTTCGCCTGCGGCATTCGGCATGGAAAAAACGCCTTGCGGGCCTGATGGAACGGTATTTTTTGCGGCGTGCCAGCGTGATCCACGCCACCTCGGAGGCGGAAGCAGCTTGGGTGCGGAATTACCTGCGTCTGGACGCGGCAGACTCGACCCCCGACACTCGAAGCGCCACGGTCTGCGATCAATCATGTCCCAACAGCAGGGATTCAGTATCCGGTCGCCGGGCTCAACCCCGAATTGTGGTGATTCCGAATGGGATGGATAGTTGTCCATGCGCAACGCCTAACGCTCAACGCTGAACGCGCAACGCGCAACGCGCAACCCTAAACGCGCAACGTGACCCACACAACGACACACACAGCCATTCGCAGATGGTTTTCACGCCTTCACAGACGGGCGTGAATGAACCAGTCTCTGACGAGGAACGTCGCGTTTGGACGCTGCTTTATCTGGGGCGGTTGCATCCGCTGAAGGGGCTCGATCTGTTGCTCGAAGCGTGGGCGGTCATGCGGTTGAATAGTGCGCATTTAACGGGAGAAGGGGAATGCGGAGAATTTAACGCAGAGGCGCAGAGGCGCGGAGGGGAATGCGGAGAATTTAACGCAGAGGCGCAGAGGCGCGGAGGGGAGAGGGAGAAGAACGTTCAACGCGCAACGCTGAACGCGCAACGCTCAAGTACTTTTGACCAGCAGACGCCCTTGCAACCGCACACCCGCACGGAATGCAGATGGAGGCTGGTGATCGCCGGGCCGGATGAACAGGGCACGCTGGCGGCGCTGGAGCGCCAGGCGCGGCGGCTGGGCTTGAGACTGGCGGCCTGCGAGTCGGAAGTATCTGCCTTGTCGCGAGACGATACCGCGGCGAATGCGTCAGGGCTCAATATGGATCCGACGATCTTCTATGCCGGTCCGCGCTATGGAGAAGAGAAGTTCCGGTTGCTGCAGGAAGCCGACCTGGTCGTGCTGCCGTCGCGGAGCGAGAATTTCGGGTTGGTCGTCGCCGAGGCGCTGGCGGCCGGTGTGCCCGTGATCACGACCAAGGCCGCGCCGTGGGGCGAGCTTGTGGGCGGGGTGGGAGGGGGAAGTGGTGAGTTGGGAGTGGCGCGTAGTGAGTGGGGAGAGGGAGAGAGGTTTAACGCAGAGGCGCAGAGGCGCGGAGGGGGAGAAGGACAACGCCCGAACGCCCGAACTTCCCGTTGCGGCTGGTGGGTCGAGGTGGGTGTCGAACCGCTGGCGGCAGCCCTGCGCGAGGCCATGGCTCTTACAGACGCGGAACGGCGAATTATGGGCGAGAACGGGCGCCACCTGGTTGAGGCCAAGTACCGCTGGGAAACGGTGGCGGAGCGGATGGTCGAGGTGTATCGGCAGGTGGGTGTGAGTCGTGAGTGGTGGGCGTCGATTGAGTCGAATGAATCGACAGAATCGAATCACTCGAATCACTCGATTCAATCGATTCAATCGAACTGACGGCTAGACCTCGCATCAAGGCAAGACATGCAGATTGTTCTCATAACGGGCGCTTTTGGCTTTGTCGGAACCAACCTGTCGGCCCACCTGGCTAACCAGGGATTCGAGGTCTGGGCGCTGGATATCGCGGGGGCGGGAAGTTCGGGAGCCTATCGGCGCAACTTCACGTGGGAAGGGCTGGAGAAGATACCCTGGCCGGAAATCGATGCGGTCATCCATCTCGCCGGCAAGGCGCATGACACGCGCCACACTAGCGCGTCGCACACTTATTTCGAGATCAACGCCGGCCTGACACGCCGGGTGCTGGACGCCTGGAAGGCGGGCCTGACCTCCAATATGCCAGGCGCCGATGCTGCCGAACCTGGCACGTCGCACCGACGGAGATTCATCCTCTTCAGCTCGGTCAAGGCGGTGGCGGATACGGTGGACGGGGTGTTGACCGAGGCTGCCACTCCCGCGCCACGCACACCCTATGGCGAGAGCAAGCTGGCGGCCGAGGAGATCGTGCAGCAGCATCGGCAGGACGGCTTCTGCCCCTACATCCTCCGCCCCTGCATGATCCACGGCCCGGGCAACAAGGGCAACCTGAATCTCCTCTTCCAAGTGGCCACGCGCGGGCTGCCCTGGCCCCTGGGCGCCTTCGAGAACCGGCGCTCCTTCGCCTCGGTTGTCAACGTGTGCGCGGTGGTCGCGGGGCTGATGGAGGGACGCGCCATGCCCGGCGTCTACCAGGTGGCGGACGATGAGGCGCTCTCTACGAACACATTGATCGGCCTGATGGCCGAAACCCTCGGGCGCCAACCCAGGATTCTCAAGCTTCCGCGAGCCGGAATCCGCGGGATGGCGCGGATCGGTGATTGGTTGCATCTGCCGCTCAACAGCGAGCGGCTGCGGAAGCTGACGGAATCGTATGTGGTCTCGAACGCGAAGATCAGGCGGGCGCTGGGATGGGAACGGATGCCCGTGGCCGCGCGCGAAGGGCTGCGGGCGACGTTCGAGGCGCTGCGGTAGAAGCGGTGGTGAGTTTTGTCGACCGCGGAGAAGATTTAACGCAGAGGCGCTGAGACGCAGAGTGGGAGTGGCGATTTTTGGGAGCGACGGA
>CAYPJN010000227.1:4195-5018 GCA_964411055.1 uncultured Lentisphaerales bacterium
AATGAAGAGTAAGCACACACAGGCAAAGACCGGCCAGAAGAAGGGACCAGTAGCACCCAAGCCGACGGGGCGGTGGGTGACGACCGATGCTGAGGAGCGGGTGCTGCGAAACTACCGGGCGCAGACCGAGACGATGCGTGTGCGGCTTCTCGACCGGGGGCGGACCGATGTCTTCGGGGATTACGAAGTGGTTCGAACGGACGCGGACGACGCCGTTCCGTATGTGGTCGAGTTGCGGTCGCGGACGGAGGCGGTCAACAGCTGCACATGTCCCGATTTCCGGAAGAACTTTCTCGGCACGTGCAAGCACATCGAGCGTGTGCTGCTGGGGTTGCGGCGGCCCAGGCGCGGGGAACCGGAGATGTCGCCGCGGACGGAGCTGTTCATGACGCGGGCACCCTACGAGCCGGTGCTACGGCTCGGAACGGGCGCGGTGGCGGGCAAGGCGCGCGGCCGCGCGGCGCATGTCGACGCGCAGGGACGGTTGCTGAAGCCGGGCGCGGCCGCGCTGGCGGCGCTGATCGAGGCGTGCGAAGCCGCCGCGAAGCAGCCGGGCGCCGACCGGGTGCGGGTCTCGTCGGAGGTGCGCGACCACCAGCAGCGGATGGAGGGCCTGGAGCGTCTGGCGCAGGCGCGGGAGGCACTCCGCGGCGAGATCGTCGCAGCCCGGGGGACGATGCCCTTTTTGAAGCAGCCGCTGTATCCCTACCAGATCGACGGCATGCTGCACCTGGCCTTCAGGGGGCGGGCGATGCTGGCGGACGAGATGGGGCTGGGAAAGACGGTTCAGGCGGTGGCGGCCGCCGCGGTCATGCGCGAGGCC
>CAYPJN010000228.1:0-5002 GCA_964411055.1 uncultured Lentisphaerales bacterium
GCATGCCGCGCTACAAGTACGTCGCCAACCGCGCCCTGACCTGGATCGAGAACCGTGCCTTCGGCCTGCGCATGGCCGAGTACCACAGCGGCTACATGGCCTATGCGCGGCGCTTTCTGGAGACCGTGCCGTGGCGCAGGCTGAGCGGCTCCTTCGACTTCGACCTGGAGATGATCGCCCTCGCGCAGGCGCACGGATTCCGCATCCGCGAGACGCCGATCCCCACCCACTACGGCGACGAGGTCTCGCACCTGCGCTCGATCCCCTACGGTTTGCGCGTGCTGCGGGTGGTCGCGCGCTACCGCATGGGCGTCTACCGGCGCATGGGATAGACTTGCATGAAGCGCCTCTTCACCGCGCGCGCCTGCGGCACCTGGGCGATCGCCCTGGCCCTGGCCGCGGTGGCGCACCGGCTGCTGCTGGCGGCCCATCAGTTCATCCTGACCACGGACACGGGCACGCTGGCCCTGATGGCGCTCGACATCCTCCGGGGCGAACGGCCGCTCTTCCTCTACGGCTTCAGCTACTCCGGCGCCCCGCTGGCCTACCTGACGGCGCTCGCCTTCCGCCTCGGCGGCATCTCGCTGACCACCCTGGTCCTGCCGACCGCCCTGCTGGCCGGTCTCTGGGTCTGGCTTTCATGGAAGCTCTTCCATCGCCTGGCCGGCCCGCGGGCGGGCCTCGCGGCCGCCCTGCTCGCCGCCTTTCCCGACCGCCTGACCTCCTGGTACACGCACACGCCCTACAACTCCTACGGCGCCTTCCTGGCGCTGGGCACGCTGATCCTCTGGCTGGCCGTCGAGATCGAGGCCCGCGACGCGCGCGGCGGACGGCTGGTAGCGTGGATGGCGCTGCTGGGAACGGCGGGCGGCCTGGCGTTCTGGACCAACGCCTTGATCGCGCCCTACCTACTCGCGGCCGGCATCCCCCTTCTTGTCCACTTCCGCCGCCACCGCTTCCATCCCCGGCTGCTCGCCGCCTGTCTCCCCGGTGCGTGCGGCTTCATGCTGGCGGTCAGTCCGATCGTGATGCTCGCGCTGCGCCGCACCGCGTCACCCGAGACGCTCGCCTGGCGCTTGGACTGGACTTGGATCGCAACCAGCCTCCAGCTCATGGTCACGGATGGTCTGCCCAACTTCTTCGAATGGAACACCGACGGCAACCCGCGCGTGCTGTGGGCCGGCTGGCTCTTCGTCGCGGCCGGCGTGGCGACCGGCTGCTGGACCTGGGCGCGCGCCTGGTGCCATACCCCGCGCTGGCGCGCCGCGCTGCCGCCGGCCCTGATGGCGATCTTCCTGGCCGGCTACCTGCCGCACGCCCTGGCCCACCTGCCGATGCCGCGCTACCTGCTGCCCTTCTGGACGATGTTCCTCGCCTGCGCGGCGGCCGTGCCGATGGGCAGCGCCTCGCGGCGGCTGCGCGCGGCGGCCGGTCTACTGCTGGTTGTCTGGGTGGCGTGGAATCTCCGCGGAAGCGTCGCCCTCGCCCGCCTCGGCGCCCCCGACCGCGACGCGCGCCTCGCACGCCGGGCCAGACTGGCCGCGGAAGTCGAGAAACTCGGTGCGCGCCACGCCACGCTGCTGGGCGACTACTATTTTCAGTCCGAGGCCAACGGCATGAGCTTCCTGACGCGCCGCCGCCCGAACTTCGTAGCGGCCGGCAAGGAGCGCTACCTGCCCGCGGCGCAGGCCGCGGAACGCGAGCCGGTGCGCATCTACCTTTGCCAGCAATCCACCCTGCCCGCGGCGCGGGCCTCCCTGCAGTCCTTGGGCGCCGCGTGGCGCGAGACACCCATCGACGTTACGGTGACGCTGTTGCACGATCTGCGCCCCCCGCCATGCGCCCGGCGGTCCGTGCCGCTCCGCGGCCTCGCGGTGACGCCCGGGCCCGGCCTGACGGGAACTCCGGCGCACCTGACGGACAACAGCCAGCGCACGATCGTGCGGGGCGACCGCGACCGCCGCGGTTCCTTCACCCTCGACCTGGGACGCGAACGCAACATCTGCGGCCTGGAGTTGATCCCGGCGGACGCCTCCAGCCTGACCCTGCCGACGCACGGCGCGGTGGCGCTCTCGACCGATGGCGCGCTCTTCCGGGCCGTCGTTCCCTGGAAGGGCCGACTGCCGGTCGCATATGCCGCCGGCGACGGCGTCTACCTCGGCGGCGGTCAGGGACGCCTGGAGTTCGCCTTCTCCCCGCGGCCTGCGCGCTATGTGCGCTTCACCGGCGCCTCGCCGGCCGGCCGCCTGCTGGATATTCCCCGGGGCGAGTCACACCGCGGGCCCTCCGACTGGATGGTCTCCGAGGCGCGCGTCTACGAGGCGGCAGATCCCCGGCCCTCCGTCACCGAACAAGAGGTCCCGGAACTGGCCGACTACCTGGAGGAGATGGAGGTTTGGTTCACCGCCTGCGACCGCTGGCTCGCCCCCAGGCTGCTGGCGCGCCAGCCGGCGAACGCCGCCCCCTGCGCCTTCCCGCTCTTCGAGCATCCCGGCCATCTGCAGGGAGATGCCGGCGAAGCGCCCTTCTGGCGCTTCCGGCCGGCCCCCGGAACCGCGCTGGTCGTGGCGGCCGAGCTCGCGGACGAGCAGGCAGCGCTGCTCCGTCAGGCGTTGGGACGCGGCGCGCCCTGGTGCTTCAGCGAGCATGGCGCCTACGCGTCGTTCGTCTTCCTGCCGACCCTGCCGCCGGAACCACCGCTGATGGTATGGGACGGCGCCATGCTGATCTTCGAGTGAACGGACGAGGCCCAACGTAATGCGTGAAGGAGCAAGCAGATGGCTGATCCCGGTCTGATACTGGTCTCCGGCGGCGCCGGCGTGATGGGCTCGCGCCTGGTGCGGCAACTGGCGGCGGCGGGACGCCGCGTACGCGTGCTGACGCTGCCCGGCGATCCGGGCGTCGCGCGCCTCGCGGACGTGGCGTGCGAGATCGCCTACGGCGACATCGCCGACGCCGCCACGCTCGCGGGCGTCTTCGACGGCGTCGGCACGGTCTACCACCTGGCGGCCCTGATCATCGCGCCCGGCGAGGCCCGGCTGCGGAAGGTCAACGTGGAGGGCACGCGCAACATGGCCGCGGGCGCGGCGGCTGCGGGCGTGCGGCACTTCATCTACGTCTCGTCGGCGGCCGCGGCCGATCCGCGCGGCTCGGCCTACGCGCAGACGAAGGCCGAGGCGGAGCAGATCGTGAAGACCGCCGGGCGTTTCCAGTACACGATCGTGCGCCCGACGCTGGTCTATGCGCGCGACGGGGGGCAGGAGTTCATGATGTTCATGGACTACCTCCGGAAATATCCGGTGATCCCGTTCATCGGCCGGGGCCGCGCCATGAAGCGTCCCGTGCATGTGGACGACATGGGGCAGGGCCTGCTGGCGATCGCGGGCAACGAGAAGACCTACGGCAAGACCTACAACTTCAGCGGAGGCGAGGCGATCTGCATCTGGGATCTCGCGCGCCTGATGCTGCGCCACCAGGGTCTGCGCCGTCCCTTCGTCGCCGTGCCGCTGCCGCTCTGCCGCGCCGCGGCCTGGGCGATGGAGCGCACGATGGCGCGCCCGCCGCTGACGCGCTACGCGATCAGCCGCATCGAGCACGAGGCGGCCACGGACAACACCGCGGCGCAGGCCGACCTGGATATCCGCTTCATCGGCGTCACCGAGGGGCTCCGGCGCTGCTTTTCCGATCCGGTAGCGGATCACGGCATCCAGGGGCGCGCGTAGAAGGGGAAGGCCGCGGGATCGGCGTCCGGCGGCCAGCGCTTCCAGCGCTTGTAGCCCAGGAGCCATTGCGAGGGGTGGCGGCGGATGGCCCCGGCCAGCAGGTCGATTATCTGCTGCGTCGCGCGGACCGGATCGTCGCCGGAGGCGGGCGCGCAGGCGCCGAGCAGACGGCAGCGGTAGCGTCCATCGGGCAGGGATTGCGCGAAGCAGACGCCAACCGGCACCTGGAACTTCATCGCCAGGCGCGCGGGCGTGCTCGATACCGCCGCCGGCAGCCCGAATAAATCGACCCAGACGCCGCCGTCCGCGGGATCGACGTGCTGGTCGATCAGCAGGGCGACATACTCCCGCGCCCCCAGCGCGCGCACCAGGCCGCGCACGGCGCCGTCGGCCATGACGATCTTCTGCCCCAGCGCGCGCCGCTGGCGGTTGAGCCGCTGCGTCGTCGCGGGCGTGCCGATACGCTTGGCCACGCTGGTCAGGGGAAAGCCGAGCGCGACGACGGCCTGGCCGGCCGCCTCCCAGTTGCCTAGATGTCCGGTGACGATGACGCTGCCGGGATGCGCGCGCAGCCAGGCCTCCAGATCGCCGTCCAGTTCCACCCAGCGCGCCACGCGCGCCTTGCCGTCGCGCGTGAACCAGAACAGGTCGAGCAGCACGCGCGCGGCGTGGCGGAAGTGCGCGCGCACGAGGGCGCGCCGCCGGCGCGCGCCCAGCCGGCCTCCGTAGATGATCTCCAGGTTGGCCTCGGCGATGCGTACATGGCGGCGCGCGCAGCGGAAGGCGCAGTCGCCTAGCAGCCGCGCGGCGCACAGCAGCCGCCGCCGCGGGCAGCGGGTGAAGAGCAGCCGCGCCAGCAGCACAAGGACTCCCTCGAACCGGGCGCGCAGGCGGCGGATGCGCTTCTTGAAGGGGGAAGCCATGTGTCGGGCGGCGGGACTAGAGTTCGTTCCGGTAGGGTATGGGCAGTGCGTATTGCCGGCTCAGCTCGCGCATCTCATCGAGCAAGGCCGCGTCCGGCCTGCGCGCGTAGGCGCCGACGAGGCTGTGCATCTTGCGCCGCGCCCAGTCCCGGCGGATGGTCTCGGTGCCGCGCGGCGCCGCGGCGAGGTCGAGCCGGAAGATGACGTCGCACTTGGCCTGCCCGCCCTCGCCCCGCAGGTGGACGACCACGTTGGTCACTCCCGGCGGGGTCGAGCCGTGGAACTCCAGCGTACGGTCGGCATAGAGGTTGGCCGAGGGCAGCGGGTGCAGATCGGCCTGCGAGGCCAGGTCGGTGG
>CAYPJN010000229.1:0-4963 GCA_964411055.1 uncultured Lentisphaerales bacterium
CAGCGAGCGCCGCAGCACCCGGAAGGAGATTTCCTCCTCCGCGCCGTTGCGCACCGTCAGGCTGGCCGCGGCCGAGGTCTCGCGGACGATGGTCTCCCGCCCGTATTTCGCAAGCTCTTCGCCGACCTGCGCGAACGCCGGCAGCACGACCCGGGCCAGAAACGCCTGGAACAGGGTGTTCTCCCGCTCCGCCCGCGTGGTCCGCTTCCGCTCCCCCAGCAACCCGTTAAGCTCCACCCGCCAGTCCATGCTGCCATCCTTCCGCCGGCCTCTTCAGAGCGCCAGCTCGCGCTCCGTGCGCGTGTCGAGATGCTTCGCCCGGACGCATCCCCGCGCCCGGTCGTCCGGTCCCACAAAGATCGCCTCGGCCGCCCTGGATGCGGCCGCCTGGCCAAAGAACGCCTTCGGCTTCTGAGGCCGGAGCTGCAGCGCAGCCGTCTGACCCTCCGCCCGCAGGCGCGCGGCCAGCCGCGTTGCCGCCTCCCGGTCGACCGGCGTCATGTATCCGACCAGGATCCCCACCCGCGGCGCGACGTCGTCACCACCGGAAAGATCCCTGATCAGCTCGCCAACGACCACATCGCCGAACCCGAGCCCCACCGCCGTGGACGGACGGCCCCCGAGCGCGGAGAGCAGACCGTCATAGCGCCCGCCCCCGAACAAGGCCCGGAACTTGCCCTGCGTGTCGAACGCCTCGAAGACAATGCCGGTGTAATACGACAGTCCCCGGATCACGGCGATGTCGAAGACGACTTGCTCCCGCAGTCCGTACGCGTCCAGCAGGGCGAAGAGCTCGCGCAGGGAGGCCAGCGCCGGAGAGTCCGCGCCCACCTGCCGGGCCGCGTCCTCGAGGCTGCGGATCTCGAGCAGCCTCAGCACCGTCTCGCAGGCGGTCCCGTCGAGCCCTTCGCCCTGCAGCAGCGCAAGCAGATCCTCGTCGGCGATCTTGCCGCGCTTGTCCAGCGCCAGGAACACGGCCGCATGGTGCGCCGCGGGAATGCCGAACGCCAGCAACAGCTCCCCGAGGAGGGCACGGCTGCTGACGCGCACCCGGTAGGCCCCGTCCGGAACCCCCATGCCCCGCAGCGCCGCCACCGCCGTGGCCAGGATCTCCGCCTCGGCCGCCACGCTCTCCTCCCCGACGATGTCGAGGTTCCACTGGTAGTGCTCGCGTTTCCGGCCGCGCGTCATGCGCTCGTAGCGGAAGCACTGCGCGATGGCCGACCACTTGATCGGGAAGGCCAGGCGTCCCTGGCGCGCCGCCACCATGCGGGCCAATGTGGGAGTCATTTCGGGACGCAGCGCCAGGCGGCGGCCGCTCTTGTCCTCGAAGGCGTAGATCTGCGCCGCAACCTCCTCGCCGCTCTTGCGCTGGAGGATCTCCAGGCGCTCGACGACGCAGGCGTCGTAGGGCTCGAAACCGTATAGCGCGGCGGCGCGGCGGAAGGCGTCGAAGACGCGCTCGCGCCACGCCATCTCCTCGGGATAGAAGTCGCGCATGCCGCGCGGCGGCTCGAGGGAGAAGGGTTCAGTGGGATTCATGGGCTGATATTGACCGTTTCAACTTGGACGCATCATCATGGAGCGAGCTGTTCCGCGAGCTTGCGGGCCATCTTGAACTTGACGACCTTGCGTGCGGGAATCGGATAGAGATCGTCGGGCTTGCGGGGATTGCGCCCCAGCCGCGCCTTGCGCCTCACGACCTCGAAGACGCCGAAGTCCCGGAACTCGATGTGGCGGCCCTCCAGCATCGCCTCGGCCATGCAGTCGATCATCGTCTGCACGCACTCAAGCATGTCACCGTCCGTAATGAAACGTCCCAGACGCTCGTTGACCTTCTGCGCCAGTTCGCGCCGGGTCATCGTCGCGTGGGCCGCGCGCGGGCGGCGCCCGCGCCGTGCTGTCTTAACGCGTTTTGCCATGTCGCCGCTCCTATTACTCGCCGTTCAAAATCCGCAGCGCATCGCGGTGGCGCGCCTCGAGCCAGGCCGCCGCCCCATCCACGGGCACCAGTTCGCTCTCCCGTGCGCCGCGCGGACGCACCTCGACGCAGCCTTTCGCCAGTGCCTTCGATCCCGCCACCACGCGGAAGGGCGCGCCGATCAGGTCGGCGTCCTTGAACTTGACGCCGGGGCGCTCGTCGCGGTCGTCCACCAGGACGTCGAGCCCGCGGGACTCGAGCTCGGCCTCCAACCGCGCCACCGCCGCGCACACCGCCGCGTCGCGCGGATCCAGCAGCAGCAGGGCAACCGCGTAGGGCGCCACCGAGGCCGGCCAGCGGATGCCGTCGTTGTCGCGGCACTGCTCGACGACCGCCTGGAGCGTGCGGGTCACGCCGATACCGTAGCAGCCCATGACCATCGTCTCGGCTGCCCCACCCTGCTCGCCGAGGAAGCGCGCCCCGAAAGCCTGCGTGTACTTGGTGCCGAGCTTGAAGACATGCCCGACCTCGATGCCGCGCCTGACGCCGAGGCGCCCGGCGCACCGCGGGCAGCCGTCGCCCTCGCCGACGACCACCAGGTCATGGTAGGCCGCGACCTTCGCGTCGCGCTCCAGATCCAGATGACGCACATGCGTGTCGGCGCGGTTGGCGCCGCCGACGCGGTCAAGGGCGCCCTGCAGCGCCTGGTCGGCATAGACCGGGATGGAGAGCCCGGCCGGCCCGGCAAAACCCACCGGCGCGCCGGTGACCTTGCGGATCGTCTCATCGTCCGCCAGTTCCACGGTGCGGGCGTTCAGCGCGCGCTTGAGCTTCGGCAGGCAGAGCTCGCGGTCGCCGTCGACCAGCACGGCCGCCGGCCGCCCGTCCACGAGGCAGATGATCGTCTTGACGAGCTGGTTTTCCGGACAGCCCAGGAAGGCCGCCACTTCGGCGACCGTGCGGGCGCCCGGCGTGGCGACGGCCTCGAGCGGCGGCGTCGCGCCGCCGGCCGGCGCGGTTTCCGGTCGCCGGCGCTCGGCGCGTTCCTGGTTGGCCGCGTATTCGCAGGCGCCGCAGAGGATGACGGCATCCTCGCCGGCGTCGGCCATGACCATGAACTCGTGCGACCAGTTGCCGCCGATGTCGCCGGTGTCGGCCTCAACCGGGCGCGTCTCCAAACCGCAGCGGGCGAAGATGCGCACATAGGCCGCGTACATCGCCTGGTAGCTGACGTCGGCCGCGTCGAGGCTGACGTCGAAGCTGTAGGCGTCCTTCATGATGAATTCCTTGGCGCGCATCAGCCCGAAGCGCGGCCGGATCTCGTCGCGGAACTTGGTCTGGATCTGGTAGAGGGTGCAGGGCAGTTGGCGGTAGGAATTGATCTCGCGCGCCGCCAGGTCGGTCACCACCTCCTCGTGGGTGGGTCCCAGCACCATCGTGCGGTCGGCGCGGTCGTGCAGGCGGAACATGCTCGCGCCCATCGAGTCCAGACGCCCCGACTGCTCCCAAAGCTCGGAGGGCTGCAGCGCCGGCATCAGGATCTCAAGCGCCCCGGCCCGATCCATCTCCTCGCGCACGATGCGCTCGACCTTGCGCAGGGATCGCAGTCCCAGCGGCATGAAGGTGTAGAGCCCGCCGCCCAGCCGGCGGATCAGGCCCGCGCGCAGCATGAGCTTGTGGCTGGCGATCTCGGCTTCCTGGGGTTCCTCGCGCAACGTGTTGATAAGAGAACGGGTCCAACGCATAAAAAGCTCCCGGCGCAACGGCGCCAAAAAAGTGAGACGACGGGCCGCGCAACAGCCGACCCACCGTCCAGTCAGACGCCATTTGACACAAATCGGACAATTTATGCAAGCCCAAGCTATGCGGAACCGTTTGCCGACCGCAGACCGGTGTGCTAATCTATGGGGGTCTTTCGCACGTTGCGGTCGCAGGATTTCCACATCGATTAGGAAATTCCAGTCCGTATCGGTTTTTCTCGTTAGCCAGGAGCATGCCATAATGAACAAGAAGACTCTTCGCGATCTCACTCTCAAGGGCCGGCGCGTGCTGATGCGCGTTGATTTCAACGTGCCCATCAAGGACGGCGTGATCGGCGACGACACCCGCATCCAGGGCGCCCTGCCCTCGATCCGCCACGTTCTCGACCAGGGCGGCATTTTGGTGCTGATGAGCCACCTGGGGCGTCCGAAGGGCAAGGGCTACGAGGCCGACTTCTCGCTTAAGCCCGTGGCCGAATACCTGGCCCGGATCCTGGGACGCCCCGTGGCTTTTGCGCCCGACTGCCTGGCCGCCGACGCGCTGGCCGCGGCCCTCAAGCCCGGCGGCGTGCTGATGCTGGAGAACACGCGCTTCTACGCCGAGGAGGAGGGCAAGGTCAAGAAGACCGAAGACATGAGCGAGGAGGTCTACCAGCAGAAGAAGGCCGCCCTTAAGGAGAAACAGAAGGCCATGGCCAAGAAGCTCGCCTCCTATGGCGATGTCTATTGCAACGATGCCTTCGGTAGCGCCCACCGCGCGCACGCCTCGACCGCCGTCGTCTGCAAGTACATGCAGGACAGCGTCGCCGGCTTCCTGATGGAGAAGGAGATCGAGTATCTCGGCGGCGCGATCGAGAACCCCACCCGGCCCTTCGTGGCTATACTGGGCGGCGCCAAGGTCTCCGACAAACTGGCCGTCGTGCAAAACCTGCTGACCAAGGTGGATGTCCTGATCATCGGCGGCGGCATGGCCTACACCTTCCTCAAGGCCCAGGGCCACGATGTCGGCAAGTCGCTATGCGAGCCCGACCAGCTCGACTACGCGCGGCAGATGCTGGCCAGCGCTGCCGCCAAGGGCGTGAAGTTCCTGCTGCCGGTCGACAACATCTGCGCCGACAAGTTCGCCGCCGACGCCCGCACGCAGGTGACCGGCAACGAGATACCCGCCGGCTGGATGGCTCTGGACATCGGCCCGCGCACGGCGGCCCTCTACGCCGACGCCATCCGCACGGCGCGCACCATCGTCTGGAACGGCCCCATGGGCTGCTTCGAGATGCCGGCC
>CAYPJN010000230.1:0-4950 GCA_964411055.1 uncultured Lentisphaerales bacterium
GTTGATGGTTGGTGGTTGATGGTTGGTGGTTGATGGTTGGTGGTTGATGGTTGGTTGTTGATGGTTGGTGGTTGGTGGTTGGTGGGCAAAGAGCGGATACAGCCTGGAGTCCGCGACGCGCTGAAGTGGGGTCGGACGTCCCGGACGGCCAGCCAATAGACAGAAGCCCCGAGCAAATGCGTCATCCTGTCGCGCCGTGTCGCGCGCGGAAGCGACAAAATGTTGCGTTGGAAGCCGGCAATCTGCCTGTAAAGCTGGGGAAGCGGGGCCGGCACGGCAGATGCTAATTTACGCTGTCGGGAACCTTCATTACTAGCACAACAAGAAAGGAGCAATCCATGCACACGTTGTATCATGCCGCGGGCGCCCGACAGGCCAGGATCCTTCTCGTGGCCGGCTTGTCCTGGGGGCTTGCCCTCCTCCCGGCGCCGGGGGCCGACAAGGCCAATGCCAAGACCGAGGCCGACTACGATCTGCAGGCCGCCGCGCCGATGATCGCGCAGATGCAGCGCCATCTCGCCGCCGCCGCCGAGGCCGTCCAGCAAGGCGACGGTGAGACTGCGCGCGAGGCCTTCGAGCGCGCCGACCGGGTCTTCGCGCTGACGCGCGACTTCCTGCGCGGAGCCGACGATGCCCGGGACGAACCCCGCGCCCCCTTGGCCGGTCGTCGCCCGAGCGGACGTCTCGCGCCGAACCGCGCGCCCGGAGGGGGTCGCTTCTGGCCGGACGCCTTCGGCGACGATGAACCGCCGGCCGACGGATTCTTCGGCGGACGCGATCCCTTCGCCGTTCTGCGCGAGATGCAGGAGCGGATGGGCCGTCTGCTGGACGATTCCGACTGGATGCGTTCCGTCGCGCCGGACGACCACGGGCGCGCGCGATCGCCTCGCATGGACATGACCGAAGGCAAGGATGCCTACATCGTGCGTCTTGACATGCCCGGGCTCGATAAGTCCGAAATCGACGTCAAGGTCGAGGGCCTGCTGCTGACGATCACCGGCCGTTCGGAGAGCGAGGGCGAGAGCCGCGACGATGACGGCAAGACGCTGCGTCGCGAGCGGCGTTCCGGTATGTTCCAGCGTACCGTCACTCTGCCCGGGCCGGCCCAGGCCGACAAGGTCGAAGCGCGATACGAGAACGGGGTGCTGACGATCACCGTTCCCAAGGCGCCCGACCTGCCGGTCGATCCCCGCAGCATCCCCATCCGCTAGCCCCTATGGCGTCAACTTGAGAGCGTGACATCGGACCTCCAATGCCGTGCGAACCAGATCGGTGTCCGCATGCGGAGCGTTCGGGACACAATGTCCAGCGTGATCGTGAAGAACGATGTCGATGTCGGCACGGCAAGACGCAATTCAAGCGTTCCCGGCATCGGCCAATACGCCCGACCCCATGCCGCGAAGACGTGGAGAGGGTCGATATGTGCGAGCGCGCAGGGTTGCGGAGCGTCGAAGCCGGCGCGGATGGCATCGGTGGAACCGTCCGCAAATCCTAGGTCCAGAAGCACCCCGTCAGCCATCTGCCGGAATGACACAAACGTAACGCCGAGCACATTCCTTGCCGCTTCGAAAGAGAATGGTTCCACATCGGATGCCGGTTTGCCGAGAGATCCCAAATCGAACTGCGGCGCGGCTTCGGCGGCACGCAGACCTGCGAAAGCCGCCGGATTCTCGGGCATGGCGAACCCGCGGAATGACGGAAGAAGGGTGTCCCAGATGACATCCATCTCTTGCTGCATGTCGATGATGCCCGCTGTCACGACAACCACGGCGTCGTGTTCCGGCAGCATTACGGCGAGCTGCCCCGACGCGCCGTCGCCGCGGAAGCCGCCGTGCTGGCACCGCCAGAACTGGAAGCCGTAGCCCTGGCGCCAGTCGGCGCAGTTCTCGTCATGGTTCTGGCTGACCTTGGAGGTCGCCAGGCGCATGTATTCCTCCGGTATTAGCTGCCGCCCCCCGGGAGCCTTGCCATAGTGCAGCCACACCTGCGCCGCGCGGGCGATTTCGCGGGTGGAAAGGTTCAGCCCCCAGCCGCCCAGCTCGAGCCCTTCGGGGTCGCGATCCCAGACAATGTCGGCCCCGATGCCGACCGGTTCGAAGAACCGCGGCCGCAGATAGTCGGTCAGCCCCGCACCCGTGACCCTGCGGATGATCGCCGAGAGGGTGTAGGTGGCGGAGGTGTCGTAGGCGAACCGGGTTCCGGGCTCATGTTCGAGGGTGTCCTCCAGCAGGTTGGCGATCCATGGGCGGTCGTCGGCGAACGGCCGCGCGTCAAGCTTCTGCCAGTCGGCGTTGAAGATGCCGCAGGAGGCCCTGCCCGACTGCATGGAGAGAAGATCGCGAACCCGGACGCGCCGCATCCGCTCGGAGACCCGATCCGTGATCGCTTCGGGGAAAAATGATACAACAGTATCGTCCAGCGACAGCAGCCCTTCGCCGATCGCTATTCCGACGGCGGTGGAGGTGAAGCTCTTGCTGAGCGAGAAAAGCTGGTGCCTGTCGGCGGGAGAGCACAGCCCGCGATAGGCCTCCGCCACGATCCTGCCATGCCGCATGACAAGAACACTGTGGACGTAGGGTTTGATCTCCGCGAACATCCCGCGGACAAATTCCGCGACTTGCGCGGAATCCATCCCCTGGGATTCGGGCGTGGCAGATAAGAAATTCATAGGAACTGAAGTATACAGGTCGTCGCCGGAGCGGGCAAACCTTCACGCATCACGCCTTCACGCCTTCACGTTTCACGCCTTCACGCTATAACCCAGCGATCGACAAAGCTCCCGACAAAGGCAATCACGCCCTCACGCCCTCACGCACTCACACTTCCGCGAGCCAGTCGCCGCAGGGGATCGCGGTCTCGAAGGGCGAGGCGGGCAGGCCGTTGCCGCCGACCAGGTTGGCGCGCGGGTTGTCGGCCCAGGCGTAGCGGATCCAACGCGGCTCGGGGACGGCTTCCGCGCGCAGCACGACGGCATCGCGTCCCTCGATGCTCGCCTCGGCCCAGTGGAAGACGCGGTCGTCACCCGCCAGCGCAAAACCCTCCAGCCGGCCGCCGCCGCGGAGCGTCAGCCCGCCCGCGTCCGACTGGAAACGCACGAGCACCCGTCCGCCGCGCGCCAGCGCCCGGCGGGGCATGGGGCCCGACGCGGCGACATCGGCGCGTCCGTAGTCCTGGGCCAGTGCGCAGAGGGCCAGACGCCGCCCGACATCCTGCTTGTTCTTCGGATGGATGTCTTCAGCTTCACCAATGTCGATGATGACCGCCATGTCGCCATGCCCAATCCGGTCGAGCGTCAGCCGCTGCGCCTCGCGCAGTTCCGCCCAGTTGCTTTCGGCCGGCGTTTCCAGGCAGCTCATGAAGTTCGCGAGCTGCACCCAGTAGAAGGAAAGCTCGCCCTGGCCAAAGACGCGGCGCCAGTCGCGGATCATGTTCGGGAAGAGGATACGGTACTCCTCCGCGCGCGCGGCGTTGGATTCACCCTGGTACCAGATGAATCCTTTGAGCGCATAGGGAACGAGGGGTGCGATCATGCCGTTGAAGAGCGCGGTGGGCGTGTTGGGATTGTCGGGGCCAAAAGCGAGGGGCGGAGGCGGCGTGCGTCCGAAATCCTGCTCGATCCGGTAGCTCCAGGCTCCGCCGAGGGGCTGGCGCTCGCCGGGGGCGGCCCCGGCCGGCGCCACCCACATCTCCTCGGCGGGGCCGGTCATGCCGCCCCCGTAGAGTTCGCTGAACACGCGGACCGCGATGACATGGCGTCCGGCCGCGACGGCCGCGCCGGGAACGCGGTAGACGCGCGGCGTCTGCCAGGCGTCGGGCGTCTCCTCCATGCCCAAGCTGCCGAGGAGGCGCCCGTCGAAATAAGTGTAGTCGCGCTTGTCGCAGGCGCCCACATGCACTTCGAGGTCGCGACCGGCCCAGGTTGAGGGGATCTCGATGGCGCGACGGAACCAGAAGACGCCGTTGATGGCGTGGCCGGCGGATTGCCAGAGCGACGGCAGTTTCATCGTGCGCCAGCCGGTCTCGTCGGCGTTCGGCAAGTGCCAGCCATTCCGCTCGCCGGCGTTGCCGGCGTCCACGGGGACGCGCGCGCGCCAGTCGGCCAGGACCTTCTGGAAGGCCTCGCGCTCGATTTGGCCTTCGGGGCCGAGAAACTGGTCGAGCCGGTCAGGGTAGCCGCGGAGCGCCGGCTCGGACAGCAGCCCTTCGCGGCTGGTCCAGGCCTCGGCGACGGTGCCGCCCCACGAGCTGTCGATGATCCCGATGGCGACGTCCAGTTCGCGGTGCAGCTCGCGCGCGAAGAAATAGCCCGCCGCGGTGAAGGCGCCGACCGTGCCGGGTGCGCAGACCTGCCAGCGCCCCTCCGCCCGTGCCTGCGGCGTCATGGCGGCCACGCGCGCGGTGGTCCAGACCCGGATGCCGGGGTAGGTGGCGGCGGCGGCCTCGCGTGCGGCATCGCGGCTGGATGAGACCTTCATCTCCATGTTCGACTGTCCCGAGGCGAGCCAGACCTCGCCGAGCCAGACGTCCGCGAGGCGTGTCTTCTCGCTGTCGGCGGTGACTTCGAGCGTCAGGGGGCCGGCGGCCGGCTGCGGCGGCAGGACCGCCATCCAGCGGCCGGCGGCATCCGCGTGCGCGTCGGCCCGCGCCGCACCCAGCCGTACAGTCGCCGTCGCGCCGGGTTCGCACCAGCCCCAGACCGGCAGCGGCCGGTCGCGCTGCAGCACCATGTGATCCTGGAAGAGGGAACCGAGCCTTGTTTGCATGCGTTACTGCACTCCATCAACCATCAACCAACAACCATCAACCATCCTGTCGCTCAATGCGGGCGCCGAGTTCCCCGAGGCGCAGCTCGACCGCCTCGTAGCCGCGGTCGATGCTCTCGGCGTTGAGGATCACCGTCTCGCCGCGGGCGGCCAGCGCGGCGATGAGCAGGGCGATGCCGGCGCGGAT
>CAYPJN010000231.1:0-4950 GCA_964411055.1 uncultured Lentisphaerales bacterium
AAAAAGGCGCCCGCGACAAAAATTTATCGCGGACGCATTCCCGATGGCGCGCTCCAGGCAGCTTCCCCGCCGTCTGGACCGCCTCTTCAGCCTCCCCTACCTGCGACGATTTGCATTTTCTGAACCGCTGACTGGAAATGCCGTTCGGAACTTGCTAAGATTTCTCCGATCATGGAAGGGGTGTTCATGCATAAGTCGACAGCGAGCATGCATTTCGGCGGGTCGCTTATTGCGGTGTGGTGGTGCCTGGCTGGACTGCTGGCCTGCGGGGGATCCGTCACGGGCATGGCGGCCGAGGTTGCGCCCGAGAACCGCACGCCGTATCTTTCCACCTACTACATCCGGCCCAAAGTGCCGCTGGGCGAAGCGGCGGTCATCGATTACTACGTGACCGATTTCGAGCAGCGGGAGTACCTTGACGACGACCTCACCGAGCGCTTCGTCATCGAATACTGGGTCAACGGCGTCAGGCAGACGCAGACCAACGTCCCCGCGGGCGACCGCTCTCTGGATCTCGGCGTGCTTCCCAAGGGCAACGTGCTCTTCGCGCTACAGGCGACTGACCGCCTGGGCATCAAGTCGCACCGCCTCTACCACGAGTTCCGCGTGGTTGATCCGGCGGAGGAGGCCATCCAACCCGGCGAGGTGCTCCACCCCGACCTGGCGGCCTTCAATATCTCGAGCAACGATACCGAACCGGTCGCCACGACGGCGGGCCTGACCGCGCTGGTCAAATGGGCGAGCACGAACGGGTACCGCAAGGTTGTGCTGCCGCCGGGCCGTTACCGCATCCACGAATCGAACACCGTGCAGATGGCCACCGGCGTGACCCTGGACATGAACGGCTCGACCTTCAAGCTCAACCCCAATGCGCTGGCCAAGGCCCTCATGCTTGAGTTCGTCGACTGCCGCGATGCGCATGTCGTCAACGGCATCTTCGAGGGCGACCTGCTGGAGCATGACTTCGCCAACGCGCCGAACAACTCGGAGTGGCTGAACGTGATGTCGATCGCCCAGGGCAGCGAATACTGCTCGGTCGAGGATGTCGTCATCACCAACGTCACGGGCTACGGCACCTGCAGCAACCACCGCCACACCTACAACAGCTCCGGCAACATCGGCAACCGCTTTGTCCCGGGCGATATCGGCGCGTCAGGGGAGGACGTGCCCTCGACGGTCCGCACGACCAACAGCAACTTCATCGATATCGAGCGTTTCATCGGCAGCTACGGCTTCATCCAACTCGGTCTCTACCTGGGCTATCAGGGCAATCCCGCGGGGCACTGGATCTACAAGGCCCATTTCTACGACGCCAGCCTGCGGTACATCGAGTCGATCGAAGGCTACCTCTACCGCCGGCTCTACCCGCCGGCCCACGCGCGCTTCGCCCGCTTCACGCTCTACAGCACGGCGCAGCCCGACGGCCTCTGCGTCTACAATTTCCGTTCCCCCTACAACTGCGCCTACCGCAACATCCGGCATGTCAACGTCCGTTGCGTCGGCATGGCGCTCGCGGGGATGAACAACATGCTGGTCGAAGGGTGCCGCTTCGACAACTGCGGCTGGGCCTCCGCCACGTGCGCCTTCGATGCGGAGGATGGATGGGACCTGATGCAGGACCTGACCTTCCGCAACAACGTCTTCGGCGACAATCCCCGCAACGAGTTCCTCACCTGCGCGGGCCACAACTTCGTGATGGAAAACAATATCATGAAGGCTTACATGTGGGATCGCTCGAAGAACTTCGTTTTTCGGTCGAATGTCCTGAAGGGCGCCACCTACCGTTTCGGCACGCTGTTGCGGAGCGGCTTCACGCGCATTGCGGGCAACGACAACCTTGGGAAGGCCACCTTGATACTCGATACCACGCTGCCTGACAAGCGCCACTACGTCCGCGACGAGCATTTCTCCAACGGCGTGGCCGGGCCGACGGGGGGATGGCTAGGCCTCCGGCGCTGTACGATGGCGGGCGGGGCCATGAACGCCCACGCGGTGCAGTGCGGTCTCGCGAACGTGACGAACATTGGCGGCGTCTTCGGCCTGGTTGACTGCGTCGTCAGCAACAGCTACCTGAAGCAGAGCTTATTGAACACCAACCGGGTGCAGGGAACCACCCTGGTCAACTCGGGGCTCAATGCCCAGGGAGGCACTATTATCATCGATAAGAGCCACCTGGTCGACACCGAGTGCGTGATCGGCTCAAGCTGGCTGACCAACTGTGCCTTCGAGCTGACGGGAAACCGTATCGACACGTCGAAGTCCGGATTCATCACGGTCGGCAACAGTTTCAAGCATCTGCTGCTGCACAGCAATGTCCTCAGCGCCACGTATCCGGATTTCAACGCCGTGACGCTCTACAATCCGAACTTCTCGGCCGGGCAGCCGGACGGCAGCATGCTCGTCGATTTCAAGACGAACGTATTTGATGCCGTCGGAGGCAACGCCCTTAAGGTGAATCTCCTTCCGAATGCCCATTGTACGCTGTTCGCCAATTTCCACTCCAACGTCTACAACAACATCGCCCTGCACACGGCGAACATCGCGGACAAGACCAACATCCTCGTCTCGATCCTGCCCGACTTGCCCACCACGTTGGCGGTCACGCTGGGGACGGATATCATCGCGGAGAATACGGGGGCCGGGGCGATGACCGTGACGGTCACCCGCTACCTGAACACGGCCGGGGCGCTCACGGTGTACCTGTCGAGCAGCGATCCCACGCTGTTCTCCGTCCCGTCCACCGTGGTGATTCCTTCCGGCCAGACCTCCGTGACCTTCAACCTGGACACGGTCGACAACGCCGATCAAACCGGGCACCAGACGGCGACGGTCACGGCGACGGCCGACGGCTTCACGGCGGGGGCGGCGGCCTTGACGGTGCATGACGACGAGCTGGCGTCGCTGGTCCTTGTCACGGCCGGAACACCGTTAACCCTGGCGGAAGGGGCGGCGACCAACTACACCGTGGCTTTGGGCACCGTCCCCGCCGCGCCGGTGACGGTCGCGCCGCTCCCGCAGGCGCCGCTGCTCGCCTCGCCGGCCGCGCTCACCTTCTCCGCCGCCGACTGGAACATTCCGCAGACCGTCACCCTCGCGTATCCCGACGATGCGCTGGACGATCCGCCGCGCCTGCTGGCCGTCGGCCACACCCTTGACAGCGCCGATGCCTCCTACGATGCCCTCTCCCCCGATCCGCTCGCCGTCGCCGTCAGCGACAACGACCTCCCCGCGCTGACCTTGACCGCCGCCGCGGCGACGCTCTCCGAGGCGGCCGGAGACGCCGCCACGACGGTGACCCTCTCCCGCAACACCCCCGCCACCAACGCCCTCTCCGTCGCCATGACCAGCAGCCATCCCGATACCGTGCGGATCGGGAGCCCCGCGACACTCCCCTTGGGCGAGATCAGCATCGAACTGGCCGTCGACGTTTTGGACGACGCCACGATCGAGCCCGACGTGCCGGTGACCATTTCGGCCGCGGCGGCCGGTTTTGCCGGCGCTTCCGTCCTCGTCACGGTGCTGGACGACGACACGCTTCCGACCGTCCCCACAAACGCCGTGCCCTATGCGGAATCGTTCGAGACGCTGGCGGCCGGCGCGCCGCTGCTGCCGGCCCGCGGCTGGTACGCCGCCTACACCCAGGACTGCACCGTTGTCCAGGAGGCCTATGCCTACGCCGCGCCGCTGCCCCTCGATGCCACGCACACGAAGGTGGCGGCGATCAACGGCCAGGTGGTCAACCGCCTCGTGCGGCTGCCGGAGCTGACGTGGTTCGACATGATGGTCGCGCCGCGCCTGGGCGACCGGGAGAGAGACGACCTGGGCGAGCACTACACCGGTCTTCTGTTTTCCGAGAACGGCCAGTTGCGGCTTTTCCACCGGGATCTGGCGGGCGGCACCAACCGCTGGACGGAGCTCGAACACGCGGCCATCGCCACGAATTCCTGGGTCCGGCTGACGATGGGCGTCGATTACGCCACCGTGGATCCTGCCTATCCCGGTCTCCGGTTCCTGCGGCTCTTCCTCGACGGTGTGCCGCTCCTCAGCGGGCAGGCGCTGACGGACAACCGCGGCGGCGGAATGCCGGGCGGCTGCTGGTTCGCCATCCTGCCGCATCCCGACGCCTGCGTCAACGAGCTCACGTTCCAGGACGGCCCCTGCCGGCTCGATGACCTGGTCGTCACGCCCCGCGCGCCCGCGACGCCCGCCGGCACCGCGTGGCCCTGGCTGGCGGACCACGGCCTGACGGCGAGCGACGAGGACGGGGACGCTGACCAGGACGGGTTCACGGCCGGCCAAGAATATGTCGCGGACACGGATCCCAACGACGCTGAATCCCGCTTCATGATCCGGGAGGTTGAGCCTGCCGCGGCAGCGACGCGCATCGGGATTCCCTCGGCCGCGGGACGTCTCTACACGATCGAGCGGCTGGAGGCGCTGGGTTCCGGCGCATGGCAGCCGCTGCCGCCCTGGATCGACGTGCCGGGCACCGGCGCGATGCTCTGGCTGCAGCCGACCAACTCCGCGCCCGCGCGCTTCTACCGCGCCACGGTGCGCCTGCCCGAGTGACCAGAAGGGCGCGTACAAGCCGCAGCCTTGCTTCGCGTCGGTCAGGCGCCGAGCAGGCAGGCTTTGAGCGTGGTGTGGATGTGGCCGTTCGAGGCCAGGAAGGCCATGCGGTAGCCGCCGTGGCGCTTGAGGATTTCGCCGGCGCCGCCGGCGCGATCGAGGATCAGTGAGGCGGCCGCGATGTCCCATAGGTAGATGCCGTGCTCGAAATAGCCCTCCGCGGCGCCCTTGGCGACCATGCAGATGTCGAGGGCCGCGGCGCCCAGCACGCGCGGGCGCTGCACGAGCCGCGCGAGCGCGGCAAAGAAACGGAACGAGCGCGCCGGATCCTCCGCCTTGTCGCTGCCGGTGAGCACGAGCGCGTGCGACGGGTCGGCGAGG
>CAYPJN010000232.1:0-4934 GCA_964411055.1 uncultured Lentisphaerales bacterium
AGCCAGCGGCCAGTGCAACGCTGGCCGCTGGCTGGCGAGTAATCAAATCACTACGCGAAGCCAACACCGAAAGGGTAACCGTTCAGTGGCAGGAAGGCTAGCGGAAACCGGCGGGCCGAGTAATGGCGGCGGGCAAGCGGGTAACGGGTTGTCATCGGTGAGGTCGTCGGCGCTACGGACCGGATGCTGGTTCTGACGAACGCACCGTGGCTGTTCCAGGGGGCCGGCTTGCGGATCACGACCACGGCGACGAACGCGTTCCCGGTGCTGGCGATGGGCGTGAAGCGGGAGTGATGGGGACGTACGTCAGCGTCCACCGGCCCCCTGAGCCGAAGGCGAATTTGGGGTTCGGTGGGGCGCCAAGTTGGAAATAGTATCTCTCTTTTCATCCGGTTTGTCGAGGTGGTTCGGGTCAACCTCTCTCGTTTACGTTCTCGTTCACGTACCCGTACACGATGACTGCTTCGAATCTCAGTTATTGCGCCCAATGAAGTCGGCGCTATATTTCTCGTGGTCGAACTCAATTCGTGCCTTCGTGTACGTGAACGTGTACCGCTTCGCTGTGAACGTGTACGATCTTCTGCCAAGTAATTGAGCGGTTTCCGGCTATCTCCACTTTGGTGGGGATAGTGGACGGATATGATTGACAAGTCAAGCGAATGCAAGGAATAATTTCGCCAATAACGGCCTGTCTTGCGGATTGGAAGGATAGGCAACGGGAGGGCTGGCATGAAACCGTTGATTGAATCGAGGACGAGGACGATTGGGATGGGGACAATAGCGTTCTGCCTACCGGTAGCGCGTCCGCGGCTTGGGGTCGAAGGCGTCGCGCAGGCCCTCGCCGATGAAGACCGTCAGCAGCATCACCGTGAAGAGCAGCAGGGAGGGATAGAGGATCAGCCACCAGGCGGCACGGTTCTGCTGCGCCTGCTGCAGCAGCTCGCCCCAGCTTGGCGTCAGCGGCGGCAAACCGAAGCCGAGGTAGTCGAGGGCCGTGATCGAGGCAATGGCGCCCACCAGGCTGAAGGGCATGAGCGTGATCAGCGGGGTCAGGGCGTTGGGCAGGATGTGGCGTCCGATGATGCGGGCCGCGCCCAAGCCCTGGCAGCGCGCGGCCTCGACAAAGGGGCGCTGGCGCAGGCGTAGGAACTCGGCGCGCATGTAGTACGAGAGGCCGATCCAGTTGAAGAGCCCGTAGCAGAGCAGCAGCAGACCGAAGCTGCGGCCGATGACCGAGCCCAGCAGGATCATCACGTAGAGGAAGGGCAGCGCGCTCCAGATCTCGATGACGCGCTGCGTGGCCAGGTCGACCCAGCCGCCGAAGTAGCCCTGCACGGCGCCGACGACCAGGCCCAGGAGCATGGCCCACGCCACGAGCAGCAGGCCGAAGTTGAGGGCCGTGCGCATCCCGTAGAGCAGGCGCGCCAGCACGTCGCGGCCGGCGGCGTCGATGCCCAGCCAGTGCCCTGGCACGGGACGGTGCGGCCAGGCGACGGACGCGAGCCGGAACTCGGCCTGCGCCGGGCCGCCGGGAAGGGTGATCGTCTGCCGCGCCACGCCGGTTCCGGACGTGCAGGCCGCCTCCATCCAGGCCGTCAGCCCCGGCTGGAGGTCGGAGGGAATCCGCTGCCAGGCGCGGGTGTCGCGCACGCGCAGCCGCGCCGCGCGGCGGTCGAGGCGGATGGAAAAGGGTCCTTTGGCCGGGGTATCGGGCGCGCGCAGCGCAAGCCGCACCGTGGCCGGCGCGGCGGAACGGGGGGCGTAGGCCAGCAGCGAGACCTGCAGGCGCGCCCCCGTGCTGGTCGCGCCCTCCACCGGTTCGAGCACGGCGGTCAGCGCCGGGGCTTGGCGGTTGGCAAAGCGTGCCGCCAGGGCCTCATCGAGTGCGGGCGTGGGACGCCAGCGGCTGGCGAAGGGAAGTCCCTCTATGCGCGCGGCGCCGGGAAAGAAGGGCTCGCAGCCGACGGGCCGCGCGATGGTGCCGTCCGGCGCCAGGTTGAGGCGGCCGATGGCGGCGTCCGGGGTGATCGTCAACGTCGCGCGACGGTAGGCCTCCAGCGTGGCGGGATCCGCGACCTGGTGCGGCCCGTGCGGCACCGGGGCGCGCACCAGGCGGTTGCCCGGGGCGCCGCGGAAGGCGGGATCCCGCGCCAGGCGGTCGTAGTCGGGACGCGCGGCGACGCCGTTGCCGAAGAGCGCGTCCTGCGAAACATGGCGCAGGAAGGGGAAGCGCGTGCGCCCGTTGACACGGACCATGAGCGGCTGGTCGTTGCAGAGCAGCTCGGCGGCGAGGCTCAGAAGGTAGAGACCCGCCAGCAGGCACAGCGATCCCCACGCGCGGCGGTTGCGGCGGAACTGCCGCCAGCGTTTCCGGGTGAGCGGGGAGACGGCGAAGGTCATTGGGGCATCATCCGAAATGGATGCGGGGGTCTATCAGCAGGTAGCAGAAGTCGGAGAGCAGGTTGCCGACGAGCTGCAGGGAGCTGGTGACAGCGAGGATCGCCATGAAGACGGCATAGTCGCGCCCGGTGATGGCCTCGAGGCTGAGGCGCCCCATGCCGGGGATCTCGAAGACGCGCTCGATGATCACCGAGCCGGCGAAGAGCAGCGAGAGGATGCCGCCGAAACCGGTGGCGACGGGGATCAGGGCGTTGCGGAAGGCGTGCCCCCAGAGGGCGTGGCGCGGCGTGGCGCCCTTGGCGAGGACCGTGCGGACGTAGTCGGAGGAGATCTGCTCCAGCAGCGAGTTCTTCATCAGGAGCGTCAGCATGGCGAAGCTGCCCGCGACGTAGCAGGCGACGGGCAGGGCCATGTGCCAGGCGCGGTCTGCCAGGCGCGCCCACGGGGCGAGCGCGGCGGCGTCGGGGGATTCGAACCCGCCGAGGGGAAAGATGTTCCAGAGGGTGTCGACCGTGCCGCAGAAGAGCATCTTAAGCAGCATGCCGAGGGCGAAGGAGGGCAGGGCGTAGCCGATGAAGACGATGGCGCTGGTGGCGGCGTCGAAGCGTGTGCCGTGCCGCAGGGCCTTGGCCATGCCGAGCGGGATGCAGACGAGGTAGGCCAGCATGAAGCCGGTGATGCCGAACCAGAGCGAGACGGGGAAGCGCGAGGCGATCAGCCCGCCGGCCGAGCGGTCGGGGAAGTCGTACGAGCGCATCCGCAGGCCCATGGCGTCGTGGACGAGCCAGCGGGCGTACTGGCGCAGGAAGGGCTGGTCAAAGCCGAACTGCCGCGTCAGCGCCTGGCGCTGCTCCTCGGTGATGGCGGCGATGCGACCCGCCGGCGCGCCGCCGCCCTCGCCGCTGCCGAGCCCGCGCAGCCGCGCCAGGCGCATCTCGACGGGGCCGCCGGGCAGCACGCGCGTCAGGGCGAAGCAGACCAGCGTGATGCCGAGGAAGGTCGGAATCGCCAGCAGCAGGCGTCGGATCAGGTAGCTGAAGCGGTCCATCGCGGTGCCGGCGGCCTCACGGCGCGCGGAAGGTCTCGTCGAAATCCACGACATCGGGGCGCGGCGGCAGCATCTCGCCGGCCTGCATGGCGGCCTCGAGCTCCGCCGCGGAGTCGGCGTCGTACCACCAGTAGGAGAGCAGGCTGCGCTCGTCGCCGAATTTCGAGAGCACCGTCGGCGGGGTGCCGAACTTGTCCCAGTAGAGCAGGCGCACGGCGTCGAGGTTCCAGAGCAGGATGTAGGGCACCTGCTCCGCGAGGATGAAGTCGATGCGGCGGCAGATGCCGTTGCGGGTCTGGATGTTGAATATCCCGCGCTGGGTCTCGATGAGCTGGTCGACCATGGGATCCTTGAAGCCCGTGATGTTGTTGCCGCCCTGGCGGTCGGCCTCGGCGGAGGACCACATGCCCTCCGGATCCTTGAAGAGCCCGCTGCTCCAGGCCGCCCAGGTCATGTCGAAGTTGAACTCGTCCATGTCCCGGGTCCAGGCCGCCCAGTCCTTGCGCACGATCTGCATTTCGACGCCGGCCTGCTTGAGGTCCTCGCTGTAGAGCACCAGGAACTTGTCGGTGCTCTCGTCGCGCGTGAGGAAGGCGAAGCGCAGCGGCTTGTTGTCGCGCATGCGGACGCCGGTGCGCGGGTCGGGAATCCAGCCGGCCGCGTCCAGCAGCGCGCGCGCCTTATCGGGCTGGTAGTCGAAGACCGGGTTGTTGCAGGCGTTGGTGGCGGAGTAGAGGTCCTCGTAGTAGGATTTGTGCAGGAAATACTGGTTGTGCATGAGCGTCTCGACCATCTTCTGGCGGTTCAGGAGATAGGCCAGGGCCTGGCGCACGCGGAGGTCGTCGAACGGCGGGCGGCGGAGATTCATGGCGAAGCCCTGGAAGCCGACCGGGTTGTGGTTGCGGATGCGGCGCTTGACGATCCAGTTCTTGTCGAACGCGGCGCCCTTGGTGCGCTCGGTCCAGATCGCGGCGCGGTAGACCGCGTAGACGTCGGCCTCTCCGTTGACAAAGGCCTCGAAGGCGTTGTCCTGGTCGGCGAAGAAGCGGTAGACCACGGTCTGGAAGTTGGCCGTGCCGCGGCTGGCGTTGCGGGCGCGGCCCCACCAGTTGGTGCGGCGCTCGAGGGTCAGCGAGTTCCCCTCGCTGAGGGCCTCGAGGCGGTAGGGGCCGGAGACCACGGGGAAGTCGCTGTTGATTGTGTTGAAGTCCCGTCCCTCGAAGTGGTGCCGCGGCAGGATCTCGAAGCCGCCGGCGGCGCCGAGGTTGCGCCAGTGGACCTCGTCCGCGGTGAAGCGGATGGTCAGCGGATCGAGCACCTCCGGCGGCGTCCCGAGGAAGGTCCGCAGCGCGACCTTGTGGGGGCCCGTCTGGCTGGCGGGATCCATGATGCGCTCGAAGGTCCACTTGACATCCTCCGCGGTGACGGGCCGCCCGTCGCTCCAGCGCGCCATGGGATCGAGGTGGAAGGTGAACACGCGGCCGTC
>CAYPJN010000233.1:0-4933 GCA_964411055.1 uncultured Lentisphaerales bacterium
AGGATGATCACCGCGTGGATGACGGTGGCGAAAATCGAGGTGCGGCGGTAGAAGGAGGCAGCCATGCCCGCTCACTCCGGCTCCGTGACCAGCGCCATGCGCGTGACGCGCGCCTTGTGCAGCACCCGCAGCACCTTGACGATCTGGCCGTAGTCGAGGCGCTCGTCGCCGCGCACCAGCACGGCGGTCTGCGGATCCTTGCCGATGATCGCCGCCAGCTCGCCCTCCAGGGCATCCAGCGAAATCCGGCGGTTGTTGAGGAAGACCGCGCCCTGCGCGTCGATGGCGAGGGTCTGCGACTTCAGGTGCTCGATGGCTTCGGCCGTGCCGCGCGGCAGCTTGACGTTGATGCCCTGCTCGAGCGTGGGATAGGTGATGATGAAGGTGATCAGCAGCAGGAAGCTCAGATCCATGAGCGAGGTCATCTGGATCTCGCTCAGGCGGGGCAGGGGCACTCGTTGGCGTTCGCGTCCCATGGCATCCCGCTAGCTGTCGCGTCCCTGGAACTCGCACGAGAGGCGCCCGAGCAGTTCATCGGTGAAGCCGTCCAGCTCGATCGACAGACCGCGCACGCGGCCGAGCAGCGCATTGTAGCCGATGCTCGACGGGATGGCGACGAGCAGGCCGACGACCGTCGTCAGCATGGCCGACGAGATGCCGGGCGCCACGTCCGTCAGCATGGCCGATCCTTTGCCGCTCATGGCCTGGAAGGCGTCGAGCAGGCCCCAGACGGTGCCCAGCAGACCGATCAGCGGCGCGGCCGTGGAGCCCGTTGCCAGCAGGTTCATGCCGCGCTCGATGCGCACGAGCTGTTCGGCCAGCGACTGCTCGGTGGCACCTTTCACCAGTGACAGCTCGCGCGCGGTGAGGGTGCGCCCGCCGAGCCCCTCGCGCCGTCCCAGAACCGCGTCACGGGCCTCCGGGCTCAAGGTGCGGGCGAGCTTCTCGCAGGCCGACTGGTAGACCAGCGCCATGGGGTTCTCGCTGCGGCGCTGCTGGAGGAAGATTTCCAGCGACTCGCGCGTGTTGTCGAAGACCTTGCGGAAACGACGGGCGATCAGGTGCATCGAGCGCAGCTCCTGCCACTTGCCGACCATGATGCTCCAGACGATGACGGACATCACGATCTGCAGCAGCACGATCACCTGTCCCATCAGGGTGGACTGGACATATGCCGTCCATAGGCTGGCCATCGGGAGGCCGGGCAGGGCAATCCATGGATTCATGGTTAGAGCATGCGGTAAAAACCGTCGTATGTCAATTCGATCCGGGTTCAGGGCACGCGCTTGCGCGACGCGGGCGGGGCCTGCTAGAATGCCGCGTGCAATGGGCGACCTGACGATCCAGTGGATATTGAACGGCTGCGGCATGGAGGCCGGCTCCATCACCGGCGGCCCGGTCCGTTTCCATGAGATCTCGCGGCGCTGGGCGGCCCGCGGCGAGGGCGGCCAGCGTCTCATGACAACCGCCGGCGGCGCGGGCATGCTGCGACGCATGGGCTGCGAGTTACCGATGATGCGCGTGCCGGCGGCGCTGTTCGCCGGCCGCGAGTGGTTCCGCATGCAGCGTTTCTGGTCCTACTGCCTCTCGGCCCTTGGCGGTTGGCACGCGGCGCGCCGCCTTGCGACCTGCGGGTCGGTCATCACCGTCAGCGACTACTTCTGCGACATCGTGCCCGCCTGCCGCCTGCAGCGCCTGCAGCCCGGCTGCCGCTGGATCGCCTGGATTCACCACCGCGAACTGCCGCCGGACCGGCGCCCCGGCAACCGGATCGTCAATACCGTCACATGGCGTCTGCAGGAATGGAGCCTGCGACGCATCGCGGCGCGGGCCGACGCCGCCTGGCTCTACGACACCGAGGCCGGCGATCAGGTGCGCGGAAGGCTGCTGGAACTGGGCATGTCGGCGTCGCGGATACGGAGGATGCGCTGCGGCGTAAACCTCGGCGACATCCGCCGGGCGCCGCAAGGCGTCAAGGATGTCGACGCGGTGATGATCGGCGTGCGGCCCAACAAGGGATTGCACGACATCCTGCCGGTCTGGGATGAACTGCAGCGGCTGCGCCCCGGCACGACCCTGCGCCTGATGGGAGGCATGAGCGGCGAGGGCCCGCTGCTGGAGGAGATAGTCCGGCGCGGCTGGCAGCGGCGTATCGATATCTTCAGGCCCCCGCAAGGTTTCCTGCCCCGGGACGAGTACTACGCGATGATCAAGCGCGCGCGACTGCTCTTCGCCCCGAGCCACGAGGAGGGGTGGGGCATGGCCGTGGCCGAGGCCATGGCGGCCGGCGTGCCGGTCGTGGCCTACGATCTGCCGGTCTACCGGCGCATCTACGGCGAGGCGTTCGAAGCGGTGCCGTGCTTCGACACGGCGCTTTTCGCGCGCGCGCTACAGGCTCTTCTGGATGATCCGGGGCGCGCCGGGCGTCGCCGCGAGGCCGGACTGCGCCAGGCGGCGGCGCTCGACTGGGACGCGCTGGCCGTCGAGGACTTGGTGGAACTGCGCCGCGGTGGCGCATGCCGCTCCCAATGATGCCTTTCGTGGCCCGCTCAGGTCGCGCCGCGCTGCCGCAGCACCTCGTACATGACCAGCGCTCCGGCGACGCCGGCGTTCAGCGAGGCGACCTTTCCGCGCATGGGCAGCCGCGCGATGAAATCGCACTGCTCGCGCACCAGGCGTCCGAGGCCGCGACCCTCGTTACCGACCACGAGGCCGCAGCGTCCCTTGAAGTCGATGGCCGTGTAGTCCCGCGCCGCGTCGCCGGCGTCCAGACCGGTGATCCAGCAGCCGCACGCCTTTAGCTCGCCGATGGCCCGCGACAGGTTGACCACGCGCGCGACGCGCACGTGCTCCGAGGCGCCGGCCGAGGCGCGCGCGACGGCCGCCGTGACGCCCGCCGCGCGGTCGGCCGGCAGGATCACGCCGGCCACGCCTGCGGCATCGGCCGTGCGCAGCAGCGAGCCTACGTTCTGGGGATCCTCGATGTGGTCGAGCAGCAGCACCAGCGCGGCCGCATCGTCACGCACACACTGAAGAATCTGGATGAAGTCCCCGTAGGGGTAGCCGCTGGTCAGCAGCGCGACGCCCTGGTGGTTGCCGCCGTCGGACAGATCCGCCAACTCCTCCCGCGGCGCCTCCAGGATGGCGGCGCCCGCGCGGCGGGCGGCGGCGATAATCTCCGCCAGCTCGCCGTCCACGCTCTCCCGCGCGACGCCCGCCACCCGCAGTTCGCGAATCAGGCGGCGTCCGGCGCGCAGCACCTCGGCCACCGGACGGCGTCCGTAGATCCAACCGTCCGTCTCCGCGCGTCCGGCGCCATGGGCGGGCTTGCGGCGGTTGCGCGGCATCAATCGATCACCCATACCTGCTCTTCCTGGTCCTCGCTGCCGCGCTCGGGCCGCCACTTCGGCCGTCCGCCGAAGAGCGCCGTGCCGATGCGGATCCATGTGGCGCCCTCCTCGATGGCCACCTCGAAGTCGCCGCTCATGCCCATTGAGAGGCGCGGCAGCGCAATGCCGAATTCCCGCTCCCAGCGGTCGCGGCACTCCCGCACGCGCGCGAAGACCGGCCGCGTCGTCTCCGGATCGGGCGTGGCCGGCGCCATGGTCATCAGGCCCTCGATCGTCACGTTGCTCATCTCCACCGCGCGCGCGATGACCGCCGGCGCCTCCTCGGGCCGCAGCCCGAACTTGCTCGACTCGCCGGAGGCGTTGATCTCCAGCAGGATGGAGGGACGCGCGCCAAGCGTGCCGGCGACGCCGTCGATCTGCTCGAGGAGCCGCAGCGAGTCGACCGCCTGGATGCAGTCGAAGATTTCCAGCGCGGGACGCGCCTTGTTGCGCTGGAGGTGGCCGACGAGGTGCCATTCGGGACCGCCGACGCACTGGGGGATCTTGGCGGCCGCCTCCTGGACGCGGTTCTCGCCCATGATGCGCACGCCGGCCTCCCAGGCCTCGCGCACGGCATCCGGGCCGAAGGTCTTGGTCACCGCGATCAGCTCGACCGACGACGCCTCCCGCCCCGCGCGGCGGCAGGCTTCCGCCATCCGCGCGCGAAGGGCCGCCAGACGCCCGGCAAAGTTCGTCGTTTCCGCATCCATGGCACGCATCCTTCTGGCAACGCCAGAACGTCAACATAATACAGGATTGGAGTGTTGCTGGTCAATGGCAGGTTCCGGGTAGCAGCAATTCTCAATATGGGATGGTTCATCGGGATCGGGATCGTCATCGGGATCGAAATCGCCAGGATCGATGATGAAGTCGACTCCGATTCCGATAGCGATAGCGATTTCGATGCCCTGCACGAGGTCGCAGTGGACAAATTGAGAATTGCTGGCCAGCGGGTTCCAGCGGTTGACAGGGGGCCGTGGTCTGCTAAAATATCCAGATTCTGCTTTTTTGGCATTGGCGGGTGTTTTGTGGCTGCCCCGCCCTGACGCCTATCGGCTGCCGCGTTGGCCACATGCGGATACGTGAACGAGGAATCGAACAAGACATGTCCAAATACATCTACCGCTTCGGCAACGGATCGGCCGAGGGCCAGGGAAGCATGCGCGCGCTGCTGGGAGGCAAGGGCGCCAACCTGGCCGACATGGCGAGCATCGGCCTGCCCGTGCCACCCGGCTTCACCATCACGACCGAGGCCTGTGCCAAGTACTATGAACTCGGCGAGGCCGCCCTGCACGAGCTGTTGCGCGAAGAACTCGACGCCGCCGTGGCCGACCTCGAGGCGGCGACCGGCAAGACCTTCGGCCGGGGACCCAACCCGCTGCTGGTCTCGGTCCGTTCAGGCGCCGCGGCCTCCATGCCCGGCATGATGGACACCGTCCTAAATCTGGGGCTCGCGCCGGAGACCGTCCAGGCGATGATCGCGCGCACCGGCAACCCGCGCTTCGTCTGGGACTCCTACCGCCGCTTCATCCAGATGTTCGGCA
>CAYPJN010000234.1:0-4932 GCA_964411055.1 uncultured Lentisphaerales bacterium
GCCGGCTTGACGACCAGCGCGCCGACCGGCGCGCCGATCGCCTCGCCGATCGCCGGACACTTCACGGTCAGCAGGAAATAGACATTCGCCGAGTTGTCCGAGAGCGTCTCGAAATTGCCCTGTCCCTTGGAAATGATCAGGTCGGCCTCTTTGAAAATCCGCTGGAAGGCGGGCGAGGTCTCGGCAAGGACCGTACCCGGCGCATCCGAGCCGTTGTCGATCACGGTCGCGGCCCGATCGAGTCCCGCGACGCGGGCGTCGTCCAGCGTGGCATCATTGAGCACCGGCACCCCGCGCACGGCGACCGTGACACGGCCTGCCGGCAGCGCCTCGACCAGCAGCCGGTCGAAGACGATCTCCCCGGCATTGTCGGCCAGATATAGGATCCGCCGCGCCGTCTCCACCGCACGGAAGAGCGCGGCGACATCGCCCACGAGCGGCAGATCCCAGACCTGAGCGAGGTGCCCGGGAAGTTCCTCGGGCGTCAGGCGATTCTTGGAGCCGGCATCGAGCAGATTGCCGGCAATCGCCAGCCGGACAGCGGCTTCGCGCGGGTCGGGGCGTTGTCGGGCCTCCTGCGCCAGCGCCGGCAGCAGATTGAGGGCGACATCGTTCATGCGCGTCTTCAAGGCCCGGTAGGGGTCGGCCCTGCCGCTGAAGTCTCGCACACGCCGCTGCATGCGCTGCGAGACGTTCACCGGTGTTTCGCGCCAGTCCGAATCGGCGATCTCGCGCAGCAGCAGGCGCACGAGCTCCTCGCGGCGCACGGGATCATCGAGGCTCATCTCGGTCGCCTCGACCGCCTGGCGGGCCAGACAGGGCATGCATGTCAAGGTGGTAATCAATGTGAGTATCCGTAGGGGGCCAGGGAATCGTTATGCGTGTCGTTCATTGAGGTTCACGGCCGCGGCTACATTAAGGCCGGCGCGGCCGCCTTTCAGGAGGTGGGAAAGACGGTGATTATACGCGTTTGCGCCGCCCCCTGTCGAATAGATGCGCATGTCATTCCAGCGCCTTGGCCCCCGAATAGACTTCGCGCACCAGCAGCACCACCGCGGCATGGCCGGGATGCTGCTCCGGATTCCAGCGCTTCATGTCCTCGAAGACGGGGCCTCCCTCGTGATATTCCAGAATCCCCTTCAACTGGTAGGCCTTCTTGTCGCGGGTGATGAAGAGCACCGACCCCCGCGAGCCGGCCAGAATGTTGCGCCGGGTCTTGTCGAAGTAGTTGTCGGCGACGACGATGCGTTCGTCGTCGTACCGTCTGACACACGTTGCGTAGATGGCATTCGGCTGTCCCGCGCCATCGACGGTCGTCAGGACAACAGGTCCCTCTCGCGCTTCCCAGGCTTCCTTGACAATGGATGGTATCTTCATTTGTATTCTCCGTGTTCATCCTGCCGACGTTCCCAGGGCCACAGCCTGCTGAAGGGCCGTCCAGATTTCCCGGATGGCCGCGACGGCCGGTCCCCGGCCATGCTCGATGACGGTCTTGCCCGCCATCAGGGCGGCGTTCACCTCGCGGTCGAAGGGGATGCGCCCGATCACGGGTGCCTCGTGCTCCGCGGCGAGTTGATCGATGCGAAGCGCCTGCGCGTCATTCAGGTCGGCCTTGTTGATGACCACGCGGGCGGGCACGCCGAAATGGCACGCCAGCTTCAGAACCCGCACGAGGTCATGCACGCCGGAGACCGTCGGCTCGGTCACAATCACCACGAGATCCGTACCCGTCACCGACGCGATCACCGGGCAGCCGGTACCGGGCGGCCCGTCTCCCAGAATCAGGGGCAGGCGGAGATCCCCGGCCAGCGTCGCCGCCTGGTCGCGCACCTGGGCGACCAGGCGACCGGAATTTTCCTCGGCAATGCCGAGGCGCGCATGCACCATCGGGCCATGCGCCGTGTCCGACAGGAACAAGCGGCCGGTGATGTTCGGCACGCTGGCGATGGCCCCCACCGGACAGACCCGCTGACAGAGCCCGCAGCCTTCGCAGCCCATCGGATCGACGCGATAGGTGGCCCGGCCGGAGCAGTTGACGGGGCCGTCCTGGCGTATGGCGTGGAAATGGCAGGCCATCGCGCAGCGCCCGCAGTTCGCGCAGGTTTCCGGATCGATGGCCACCTTGATGCCGCCGGTGAAATCGTGCGCCTCGCGCACGCGCGGCGCCAGCAGGAGGTGCAGGTCGGCGGCGTCGACGTCGTTGTCGGCCAGGATCGTCTCGTCAGACAGATGCGCCAGCGAGCCGACCAGAGTGGTCTTGCCCGTTCCGCCCTTGCCGCTGATGACCGTCACCTCGCGATGCCGGTCTGCCGCCCCGGTCCTCCGGGCAGGAGGTTCGCCGACGGCGATCTCGAAGCCGTCATCCAGCGGCACGGGGGGCAAGGCCGTCCGGAGGTTGTCGAAGATGGCAAGCAGGTTGTCGCGCAGTTCGGGGAAACGCTCCGCGAGCATGGCGCCGCCGGAATAGGCTTCCGCATAGGCGCGGCTGAAGGGGATGCGCCCCGCGATGGGGAGCCCCACCTGGGCGGCGTAGCCGGCGATGAGCTTGTCCTCGCCGTCGGAGCGGTTGACCAGAATGCCCGTCGGCACCCCCATCTTGAGCGTCAGCCCGACGGCCAGCTTCAGGTCGTTCAGCCCGAAGGGCGTCGGCTCGGTCACCAGCAGCACGGCGTCCGATCCGCCCACCGCCGCGACGACCGGGCAGGCCGTCCCGGGCGCGGCGTCGATCAGATTGATCGCCTGTGGATCGAGATGCGCCTTGACCCCCTGCACGACCGTCGGCGCCAGCGCCTCCCCGATGTTCAGGAGCCCATGGGCGAAGTGGAGGCTCCGGCGACCGCCCGCCGCGCCGGCGACCTCGGCGCATCCCATCTGCACCCGGCCGATCTCGATGGACACTTCCTGCAACGCCTGTTCCGGACAGACGTACGTGCAGACGCCGCAGGAGTGGCATAACTCATTGAAGATCAGCACCTTGCGCTTGACCACGGCGATCGCGTGGTAGTTGCAGGCCTTCGCGCAAGCGCCGCATCCCGTGCAGCGCACCGGGTCGCAAACAGGTTTCGGAACCTTGACGGAGGTCGTTTCCGTAAAGGACGGGGTGACGAACAGGTGGTCGTTCGGCTCTTCAACATCGCAGTCGAGCAGACGAACGTTCTCCCCCCGGGCGGCGAGCGCCCAGGCCAGATTGACGGCCACCGTGGTTTTCCCCGTCCCCCCCTTTCCGCTGGCAATGGTCAAAGTCATGCGTCATGTTCCTTTCAAGGGTTGCGGGTTGCCGCTGGCCGCGTCGACGGCGGCATAATAGACGTCGCCATCACCTTCGCGCGACAGGGGAGCGGCCTGGCCGGTGCGGGTCAGCTTGCCCAGATACTTCGAGACTTCGTTCAAGTGCATGCCGAAGACGGCCGCCACCTGGCCTGCCGTGCAGGGGCGCCGGCGCAGCATTGCAAGAATGGTCTCCTCATTGGCGGCGACGCCCGGCGAATGGTCCGCCGAGAATTCGGCGATCACGACCGCTTTCGGTCGGAAAAGCCCGGCCAAAGCCGCCATATCCGAACGCGTCAACGGCAGTGCGTATGACTCCGCCGGCGGCCGCACCGCCGTGTTGAGATGAATCTCGTCTGCTTCAACCGTGGCGGCAAGGGCGGCGATTTTCTCCACGGACTCCGGTTGTTCATTGATTCCCCTGACGAGAAAGACTTCCAGGACCAGACGTCCGTGGAACGCCTTCCGGAACGCGCGATATCCGCCGACCATCTCCGCGATCCGCACATCGGAATGCGGTCGGTTGATCCGGCAAAACGTCTCCTGGTCTCCGCCGCTGAGCGAGAGCTTGACAACGCTGGCCTGAAGCGCGGCCTCGCGGACCGACGGACGCGTAAAGAGCGTCCCGTTCGAGAGGAGCGCGACCGGAATGGTTGTGTGCTCCCGCAAGTGGCGGATGACCGTGCCAAACCCGCTGTGCAGGGTCGGTTCGCCCGAACCCGAGAGCGTGACATAATCGGCGACGCCTCCCGAAGCGATCCATCGGTCGATCTCGTGCAGGACGGACCGGGTGTCGACCCATTCGGCCTGCTCAGTCGTCAGGCGGGTCGTCCGTCCCAACTGGCAGAAGATGCAATCGAGCGAGCAGGTCTTGAAGGGCGTCAGGTCGATCCCCAGCGACCGCCCGAAGCGGCGCGAGGGAACCGGCCCGAACAGATGTCGGTAGGCTTTTTCCATTTGCGTCAATGGCACGGACGCCGACGATGTATTCCCGTATCGATCCAAACTCACGTGCGCCTTGTCATTGACGTTCCACAGGTGGGACACGCCACTTGCGTACAAGGTACGCCGATTTGATGCGGTATGCTCTTGCCGCACTTCGGGCAGACGCAGGTGCCGCCCGCACCAAGTCCCAGTCCGCCCATGCGCCCTCGGCCGCCCCCGCCGCCGCCCAAGCCGCGTCCACCACCCAGGCCGCGTCCGCCGCCCATGCCGCGTCCGCTACCCGGACCGCCGCCCATCGGGCCGGTTCCATCACCGCGTGGCATCTTGCACCTCTTTGCTTTCCAACTCGTCGATCCGCTTCCGGATTTCGGCGAGTTGGTTCTCGGCAAACTCGGCCTGGCTTTTCAGCACGGCCAGTTGCTGATCGGCGGACGGCGCGGTCGGCGCCCCGGCGTAACCCGCCGGAGCGAAACCGCCCGCGGCCCGCTGCCAGCCGGTCAGGCCGGTGGCATAGAACTGGTTGCGCCAGCCGCGGCCGCCGCCACCGAATCCCCGTCCACCGCCGAACCCGCGGCCATAGCCCATGCCGCCGCGTCCGCCGATCGGGTTCTGGTATCCCGGAACCCCGTATCCCGCGCAGAAACCGGCTGCGCGCCCCGTCATCGGTCCCATTCCCATGGGTCCTGTTCCATTGCCACCTGGCATGTTGCACCTCGCATC
>CAYPJN010000235.1:0-4917 GCA_964411055.1 uncultured Lentisphaerales bacterium
GGAACGCAAGGCCCCGGATTTGCAGGCGCTCGACCTGGTCAAGCGCTACCGCGGGCGCGCCGTGGTCAAGGGCGTCAGCATCCAGGTGCGCTGCGGCGAGATCGTCGGCATCCTCGGGCCCAACGGCGCGGGCAAGACGACGACCTTCTACATGATCGTGGGCCTGGTCAGGCCCAACGCCGGCCAGGTGGTATTCCAGGGGCAGAAGGTTACGCGCCTGCCGGTCTTCCGGCGTGCGCGGATGGGGCTCGGCTACCTGGCGCAGGAGGCCTCGGTCTTCCGCAAGCTCACGGTGGAGGACAACATCATGGCCATCCTCGAGACGCTCGACCTCGATCCCCGGGCGCGGCAGGCGCGGCTGCGGGAGCTGCTCAACGACCTGCGGCTGACGCATGTGGCGCGGCAGCGCGCCTACACCCTGAGCGGCGGCGAGCGCCGCAAGCTGGAGATCGCCCGCTCGCTGGTCAGGCGCCCGACGATCCTCATGCTGGACGAGCCCTTCAGCGGGGTCGATCCCCTGGCGGTGAACGACATCCAGCAGATAATTCGCGGGCTTCGCGACCGCGGACTTGGTATAGTTGTGACGGATCACAATGTGCGCGAGACCCTGGCCGTCGTAGACCGCGCCTACCTAATCTATAAAAACCAAATACTACACAAAAACACCAACAAATTCCTAATCAACAACCCCGCCGCGCGCGAAGTCTACCTCGGCAGCGGCTTCCGCATGTAGTATCGGCCGGGGGCCGTCGGACGCCCCCCGGCAGTGGATTTCAGGCCCTCCGGCAACGGAGGAAAACGAAAGGAAAGCGACATGAGCATCGAGATCACCGCCAGACACGCGAAGATCCATGACCGTTTGCAGGACTATGCCCGCGAGAAGGCGGACGGGCTCTGCCTGGACTTTCCCAAGATCGAGAATGTGCATGTGATCCTGGAGTTCGAGCGGCGCGTCTACCGCGCGCAGGTGGTGGTGCAGATCAAGGGTACGCCGGTCGTGGGCGTCGGCGAGCACGAGGAGAACGTCGTCACGGCGATCGACGAGGCGATCGAGAAGGCGGCGCGCCAACTGCGCAAGCAGCGCGAGAAGCGCGTCGAGGCGCGGCACGGGGCCTGAGATGCGCGGGAGCGGCCGGCGGCGCGAGCCGCCGGCCGGCCAAGCCAATCGATGAGCGACAAACCTACATTGACCCGCGTGACCGTGGCACGCTTCCTGGAGCGCGCGGCCGGGCGCCTCTCGCTGGAGCTCGTCGCCGGCCAGCGGGGTCTGAACCGCATCATCGCCGAGCCGGCCATCAACCGCCCGGGGCTGGCCCTGGCCGGCTTCTACAACTACTTTCCCAACAAGCGCATCCAGCTTATAGGCTTCGCCGAGTTCTCGTTCCTCATGTCGCTGGCGCCGGATGTCCGCGCCCGGCGGCTGGCCGACTTCTTCGGGGCGCATGTGCCCTGCGTGGTGTTCGCGCGCAACAAGCGCCCCTTTCCCGACGTGGCCGACCTGGCCGAGAAGTTCTCGATCCCGGTCATGCGCACGCAGATGGTGACGGGACTCTTCATGAACGCCGCCACGATCATCATGGAGGATCTCTGCGCGCCGCGGGTCAAGGTCCACGGCACCATGATGGAGGTGGCGGGCATCGGGGTGCTGATCGAGGGCCAGCCCGGCGTCGGCAAGAGCGAGACGGCGCTGGGTCTGATCAAGCGCGGCTACGCCCTCGTGGCCGACGACTGCACGCAGTTGCGGCCCGACAGCAGCGGACGTCTCGTCGGCGAGGCCCTGGAAGTCACGCGCTACTACATGGAGATCCGCGGCCTGGGCATCATCTACGTGCCCTCGATCTTCGGCGCCTCCGCCGTGCGCGGCGCCAAGCATGTCGACCTGGTGGTGACGCTCATGCGGCAGCCGGAGGTCGACGCCGACCTGGACCGCACGGGCGAGACGCAGCTCCACCGCGATTTCCTCGGCGTCAGGGTGCCGCAGGTGATCATCCCCGTGGCCCCCGGGCGCGACCTGGTCAACATCGTCGAGACGGTCGCCCAGGAATACAAGCTGCGGTTCTCGGGACAGGTGGCCTACCGTGATCTCGACGACCGGATCAAGAGCCGGAATGCAACGCAGATGGAGAACAAAGCGTGAGTGCGCCCGACAAGATCACCCGAGAAATGGTGCTGCTTAACAAGTACGGCATGCACGTCCGCCCGGCAGGCCTCTTCGCCAAGGTGGCGTCGCGCTACCGCGCCGACGTCATGGTCGTCAAGGACAACAACGCCGTCTCCGGCAAGAGCATCATGGCGCTGATGACCCTCGAGGCTGTCTGCGGATCCAAGCTCCGGGTGATCGCCGCCGGCCCCGACGCGGACCTGGTGCTCGACGAGCTGCAGGCCCTGGTGGCGCGCAAGTTCGACATTCCCGATGAACAGTAGCGCCGAAACACCGCACGCGGCCGAAACGGCGCGCAAGACCCATGTCCTGCGGGGCATCGGCAGCTCTCCCGGCGTGGCCGTGGCCCCCGCCATGATCGTGCGCTCGCGCGTGCTGGACGTGCCGGAACGCCGCATCGCCGCCGACGATACCGAGGCCGAATGGCAACGCTTCGAGGCCGCGCGCGACCGCACGCGCCAGCAGTTGCAGCACCTGCGCACACGCCTCGACGCACGGGCCAAGAACGGCGAAGCCGGCATCCTGGACGCCCACCTTATGGTGCTGGACGACGAGGTCATGTCGGCCCGCGTGCGGCGCGAGATCTGCGAGAACCGCCACAATGCCGAATGGGCCGTCCGCGATGTCGCCAACATCTTCATCAAGCAGTTCCTGCAACTGGAGGATCCCTACCTGAAGGAGCGCGCCGACGACATCTCGGATGTCGGCCGCCGCATGATCCGCAACCTGCTGGGCATCACCGAGGAACTGCCGGAACGCTGGGACACGCCCTGCATCATCGTGGCCGAGAGCCTGACGCCTTCCGAGACCATCGCCCTGCCGCGCGAGAAGGTGCTCGGCTTCGCCCTTGACCGCGGCAGCATGACCTCCCACGCGGCCCTCATCGCCCGTGCCCTGGAGATTCCGGCGGTCTTCGGCCTGGGACGCATCGCCACGCTTGCCAGGCCGGGCGACACGCTGGGCATCGACGGCGCGCGCGGCTTCGTCATACTCAACCCGGCCCCGAAAGACCTTAAGCGGCTCAACGGCCTCGCAGCCGCGCGGGCCGACGCGCAGCGCGGGCTGGAGCATCTCCGCGGCCTGCCGGCCGTCACGCCCGACGGCCGCCGCATCCCGCTCTACGCCAACATCGAGGACGTCAACGAGATGGGCATGGCCGACGCCCATGGCGCCGAGGGCGTCGGGCTCTTCCGCACCGAATACCTCTGGCTCGCCTCCGGCCGCTCCGTGGGCGAGGAGCAGCAGACGGCCGTCTACGCGGCCGCCGTGCGCGCCATGCGCGGACGCCCTCTGGTGATCCGCGCCTTCGACCTCGGCGGCGACAAGTTCCTGGGCAACGTCGGCCTGCCCAAGGAGACCAACCCCTTCCTGGGCATGCGCTCGATCCGCTACCTGCTGCGGCACCCGGAGGTCTTCAAGGCCCAGTTGCGCGCGATCCTCCGCGCGCACGCCGAGGGGGATGTCCGCATACTGCTGCCCATGATCAGCGATGTCGCGGAGCTGCGGCGCTCGCGCGAGATCCTCGACGATTGCCTGCACGACGTAACCGCCGAAGGACTCGTCTGCCCGCCGGTCAAGGTCGGCGCCATGATCGAGATCCCCTCGGCCGCGCTCGCCGCCGACCTGCTGGCCGAGCAGTCCGACTTCTTCTCCATCGGTACCAACGACCTGACCCAGTACACGCTGGCGGCCGACAGGATCAACGAGCATGTCGTCCACCTCTACCAGCCGACGCACCCCGCCGTGCTGCGCCTGATCGACCTCACGGTCGAGGCGGCGCGGCGCCGCCAGATCCCGGTCGGCGTCTGCGGCGAGATGGCCTCTGACCCGCTCACGGCGCTGCTGCTCGTCGGCATGGGCGTCGACGACCTCAGCATGGCGCCGTCCGCGATTCCCGTGGTCAAGGACGCCATCCGGAAAACAACCCTGGCCCAGGCCCGTGGGCTGGCCGACCGGGTGCGCGCCTCCAAATCGTCGGATGAGATTCTCAAGTGCTGCCGCGACCTGCTGGTCAAGGTCGCGCCGGAACTGCTGCCGCTGGTTTAGGAGAGGGGTCAGGGTTCAGGGGTCAGGGTTCAGGGGGTCAGAAATGCCGCAGGGCTTTTCGAAACAGATTATCTCGGACCATGGTTCAAGACGCGCTGCCGCCCTGAAACCTGGTGCCCGGCGCTTGCAGCACCGCTGCAAGCGCCTGCTGTGCGCCTGCCTGTGCGCCGCCGGCGGCGCTTCGGCTGCCGAGTTCCTGGCGCTCTCAGCCGATCAGCCAGCGCACGTCTACCGCCGCGGCGCTCCGGTGACCGTCACGGTCGCGGTTTCGAACGAGGCTGCGCCGCTTGCCGGCCGCCAGGTGATATGCGTCTACCAGGCCGATGGCCGGCCGGAGATGGTCGGCACGAACACGACCGGCGACGGGCCGCTGCGCCTCGCGCTCCAGGCGCCCGCCATACCGGGATGGGGCCTGCTGACCGTGCGCCTGCTGAATGAAAAAGGGCGCGAGGTACAGAAACGTTCGCTGGGGCTGCTGGCGGAACCGGAGAAAATCGAGCCCGGGGCGCCCGATCCGGCCGATTTCGACGCCTTCTGGGCGGCGCAGATCGCGGCCCTGAACGCCACGCCGATGGAACCGCTGGTCACCCCGGTGGCCGTGGCGGCGGCGAGCGGACAGCGGATCTTGGATGTGCGGCTGAGCTGCGGTCCGCCCGTGCCGCCCTTCACGAACGCCCCGTCCAACTATGCCTATCTCTACCTGGGCATGC
>CAYPJN010000236.1:0-4906 GCA_964411055.1 uncultured Lentisphaerales bacterium
TTGAGCCGCTCCAGAATCGCCGCGATCTGTTCCGGCGACTTGCCGGGGCCGTAGACCACCTCGGGCACTCCGCGGCGACGCTGGCGGTCGAGATCGAGATGCGCGAAGCCGAGATCGGCCTCGACACCCGCCGCGGCGCCCCGCCTGTCAGACTGTTGCTTCATGATGATGCTTCCCGCGTGAACAGGGAGCATACACGCCCCGGCGCGGCATGTCACGCGCGGATGGCAGGATCGTCACCGTTCAGGTCAACTGTTGAGGCTGCCGGTGCGGTAGCCCTGCAGGTCGAGCGCCACGTGGCGGTAGCCGGCGGCGCGGATATCGCGCGTCACGCGCACGCGCAGCTCCGCGTCCAGCAGCCGCGGCAGCGCCTCGGGCGCGAGCTCGATGCGCGCGACGTCGCCGTGGTGCCGCACCCGGCAGTGGTCGAAGCCCGCGGCGTGCAGTGCCTCCTCGGCCCGCTCGATCCGCGCCAGGAGCGCCCGCGTGACCGGCGTGCCGTACGGGATGCGCGAGGCGAGGCACGCCTGGGCCGGCTTGTCGGCCGTCGGCAGGCCGAGGCGGCGGCTGATCGCGCGGATTTCGGCCTTGGTCAGCCCGGCCTCCGCCAGCGGGCTCGCCACGCCCAGCTCCTGCAGCGCGCGGCGGCCAGGGCGCGTGTCGGACGCGTCGTCGGCGTTGTTGCCGTCGAGCACATGCGTGAATCCCCGTTCCGCGGCCGCGCGGATGATGGCCGTGAAGAGACGGAGCTTGCAGTGGTAGCAGCGGTCGGGCGGATTGGCCGCGTAGGCCGGATCGTCGATCTCGCAAGGATCGACCGTGAGGCACGCGGCGCCGAGCTGGCCGGCGAGACGCAGGGCTGCGTCGCGCTCGCGGCGCGGCAGGCTCGGAGTGTCGGCCAGCACCGCCAGCACGTTGTCGCGGCCGAGCGCCTCCAGCGCCAGGCGCAGCAGCAGCGTACTGTCGACGCCGCCGGAGAAGGCGACCGCCGCGCGTCCGAGGGCGCGCAGCCGTTCGCGGAGCCGGGCCTCGCGCAGGGTCAGGTCCGGCATCCGCCCTCCGGACGCATGGTGACGAGCAAATCCGCGCCCAGCCGCCGGACGTCCGCCAGGCGGCCACGGCGCGCGGCGGGCAGGAGCCAGCCGGTGCCCTCCACCGCGCCGGGCGCGGCGGCGTCGCCCAGGATCAGCGGCGCATAGACCAGGCGGTATTCGTCGACCAGGTCTGCCTTGGCCAGGGCGCCCGCGATCTGCGCGCCGCCCTCGCAGAGCACATGCATCACGTCCTTCTCGCGGGCGAGGCGCCGGAGCAGCCGGGCCAGGGAGATACGTCCGTCGCGGCCGGGGGCGAAGGTCCAGAGCGTAACGGGCGAGCCGGGCGGTAGCCGCTTCCGCAGGCGCGCCGCGCCGGCCGGGGTGGTGGCGACGAGGGTCTGCGCGGCGAAGGCGTCGGTGAAGATGCGCCGCTCCGCGGGCAGTCGCCCGGCGCCGTCCACGACCACGCGCCAGGCCGCGCCGGCGCCCGCGAGGCGGCAGCGCAGTTCGGGGTCGTCGGCCAGCACCGTGCCCGCGCCGACCAGGATGGCGTCGGCGCGCCGGCGCAGGCGCTGCACCCAGGCGCGGGCCGGCGCGCCGGAAATCCACTTCGAGCGCCGCTCGCGGTCGGCCAGGCGACCGTCGAGCGTTAGGGCCAGCTTCAGTGTGAGCCATGGGCTCCGGCCGAGGATATGCCGGGCGAAGGGCTCGACGAGTTCGCGGCACGCCGTTTCGCAGAGGCCGGTATCGACGGCGATGCCGGCCCGGCGCAGAATCCCGATGCCGCGTCCGGCATGGCGCGGATTGGGGTCGAGGCAGCCGACGCAGACGCGCGCCAGCCCGGATTTTACGATCAGTTCCGTGCAGGGCGGGGTGCGTCCGGCGGTGCTGCACGGCTCGAGGGTGACGTAGAGCGTGGCGCCGGCGGCAGGCCCGCGGCAGGCGTGCAGGGCCTCGACCTCCGCATGGGGCGCGCCGGCGCGGCGGTGGAAGCCGCGCCCGATGATGCGGCCACCGCGCACAACCAGCGCCCCGACGGGCGGGTTGGGGCGCGTGTGACCCTCGCCCTGCGCGGCGAGCCGCAGCGCCCGGCGCATGAAGCTCAGATCCTGCCGTCCGGTTCCGGGCCCGTCGTCCTTCTGTTGCTTCCGCCGTGCCATGGAGGCCGCCTCCACACGATCATTTTCGGCCCGCCGCATCCGGTGCCGGACGCGCCCGGCCCCGGGGCCTGCGGCGCGTGACGTCAGGCTGTCTGCCGGGCTCGCGCGCCGGACGCGCCACATCCTTGCAGGCGCGGTCGAGGATGCCGTTGACGAAGCGTCCCGACTCGCTCGAACTGAAGTACTTGGCCAGGTCGACAGCCTCGTTGATGATCACGACGGGCGGCGTCTGATCGTCGAAGAACATCTCGAAGACCGCCAGGCGCAGCACGTTGCGGTCGACGCCGCCCATGCGGTGCAGGGGCCAGTTGTCGGTGTAGCGCGCGAGCCGGGCGTCGATGGCGTCGAGGTTGTCGGTGACGCCGCGGACGAGCTTCTCGGTGAAGTCGCGGAAGCGCCGCGGCGCCATCTGTTCCGCGGCATCCTGCGCCTGCGCCGTGTCGGGTTCCCCGTCCGGCGCGTCCGGCGGCTGGCCGGACAGCGCCCTGCGCTCGGCCTCGGCATCCTGCCGGAGGCGGAGCTGCTGGTTCCAGAAGTCGCGGACGACCGGCTCCAGATCCCGCGCGGGATTGGCGTCGATCTGGAAGAGGAGCTGCAGCGCCCATTCGCGGGCCTGGCGGCGGCTGACGGTGGCCATGTGGATTCAGCCAAGCTGCTGGTAGACCGAGGCCATCTCCAGCGCCGCCAGGGTGCCGTCCCAGCCCTTGTTGCCGGCCTTGGTCCCCGAGCGTTCGATGGCCTGCTCGATCGTGTCCGCGCAGACCACCGCGTTGATCACGGGCAGGCCGCGGTCGAGGCCGATCTTGGCCAGCGAGCGGGAGACCTGCCCGTTGATCAGGTCGGCGTGGGGCGTGGCGCCACGGATGACGGCGCCGAGGGCCACCAGCGCCTGGAACTTACCCGAGGCCGCCAGCTTGTCGGCGACGAACGGCAGTTCGTTGGCGCCCGGCACCCAGGCGACGGTCACCTGCTCCGGTTTTCCGCCGTGGCGCTCGAAGCAGTCGAGCGCGCCCTTCAGCAACTGGGCGGTGAAGAAGCTGTTGAAGCGGCTGACGACGATGGCCAGCTTGACGCCGGCGGCGGTCAGTTGACCATTGATTTCACGGTATGCCATGCGCATCCATCCTTTCCTAGATAAGGTGTCCCAGCTTGCGTTTCTTGGTGTCGAGGTAGCGGTGATTGAAGTCCGAGGGCGGAATGACGATCGGCACGCGCTCGACAATCTCGAGCCCGTAGCCCTGCAGGCCGACCACCTTGCGCGGGTTGTTGGTCAGAAGACGGATCTGGCGCAGGCCGAGGTCGGCGAGGATCTGGGCCCCGACGCCGTAGTCGCGCAGGTCGGCCGAGAAACCCAGCTTCTCGTTGGCCTCGACGGTGTCGAGGCCCTGCTCCTGAAGTACATAGGCGTGCAGCTTGTTGGCAAGTCCGATGCCACGGCCCTCCTGCCGCATGTAGAGCACTACGCCGCGCCCTTCCCGCTCGATCATGCGCATGGCGGCCTCGAGCTGGCGCCCGCAGTCGCAGCGCGCGGAGTGGAAGACGTCGCCAGTCAGGCATTCGCTGTGGACACGGACGAGGGGGGCGGTATCGCCGGACTGCAGGTCGCCCTTGATCAGCGCGAGGTGGTCAAGTCCGTCCACGGCGGAGCGGTAGAGGCGCAGGCGGAAGTGGCCGGCATCGGTAGGCAGGTCGACCTCGCTGAGCGCCTCGATCATGCGCTCGGTGCGGCGGCGGTAGGCGATGAGGTCGGCGACCGAGCACATCTTGAGGCGGTGTTCATCCGCCAGTGCGCGCAGCTCGGGCAGACGCGCCATGGTGCCGTCGGGCTTGAGTATCTCGCAGATGACGCCGGAGGGCTCGAGTCCCGCCAGACGGGCGAGGTCGAGCGAGGCCTCGGTGTGTCCGGCGCGCGTCAGGACGCCGCCGGGACGCGCCTCGAGGGGGAAGAGGTGGCCGGGACTGACGAGGTCGGCCGTGGCGGCGGCGGGATCGAGGAGTGTGCGCACGGTCTGCGCGCGATCCTCGGCGCTGATGCCGGTGGTCGTGCCGCGGACGGCGTCGACCGACTCCATGAAGGCGCAGCCAAAGGCGTCGCCGCGGTTGCGCGCGGGCATGCGCCGGAGACCGAGCTGGGCGAGCCGCTCGGCGAGGAGCGAGATGCAGATGAGCCCGCGCCCGTAAAGCGTCATGAAGTTGATGGCTCGGGCGTCGGCCTTAGCGGCGGCGATGACCAGGTCGCCCTCGTTCTCGCGCTGCTCGTCATCGGCAACGATGACCATCTGGCCGCCGCGGATGGCGTCCAGCACGTCGGTGATGGGATCGAAGACAGAATCGCTCATGGAGTGGAAAGAACCGGGGCGGCGCGGAACCCGCGGACGGCACAAGGTCCCGGCCGTCGGCCGCGGCGGCACTCGCGCGCCTTTCACGGTGCATTATGCTTAAACGTCCGTCCGAACTCAAGCCGGATTATGCAACCAAGAGTCAAGCCCCGGCGTCCAAGTCAGCTGGGTGCCTTCGACTGCGTTGCGCTTGCGCATGCGGGCACGGTACTCCGGCGTCTTGCATAGTTCCCGCCTCGCCTGGACGGTCATGTGGTGCTCCGATACCTCAAGGGTTCTCCGCGCCAGCTTGTTCTTCTTTGACTCGCATTGCTCGCGCAACTGGCTCTTCCTGGGCAGCGAACGCGGGGGCAAGGCCGCTGCCAACTGGATG
>CAYPJN010000237.1:0-4904 GCA_964411055.1 uncultured Lentisphaerales bacterium
CGCTCCGCAATGTGGGAAACTTCTCTCGTTGGTTTTGCGCGCGGTATGTTCTGCGCGGAAAACGACGGGGCGCAGGTTGGGGCGTCCGGCGGGCCCATGGTGGGCAGCGGGTCGCTTCAATTTACAAAACGCCCCGGTCGCAAGCCGGTCTGTGCGTCAATACAGGCAGACAGGCCAGTAGGCGCAGCGACCGGGGGGGGTTGCAAGCGCCTCTATGATTTAAAAATTAAAGTTCCGGTGGTGTAGCCGGATGCAGCAAGGAATGCCGGGAATCGTAAAGGAGCCTTGCCATGAAGTGCCGGAATGATATGCCGAAAGCCCATGTTTTGGGCGCGGTGTTGGCCTGTGCCCTTGCGGCAGCATACTCGCCGGCGGCGACGTGGAAAGGTCTCGGCGCCAACACGCTCGCCTCGAACGGCGACAACTGGGAGGGCGGGAGCGCGCCTTCGACGAACGACGCCATCGTGCTCGACGCGACGGGCGCCGCCTATCCGATGACGTGGGACCTCGACTTCCCCGTCGGCTCCTGGACGCAGGACGGCTACACGAGCACAGTGACGATCGCCACCCGTTACGGCAGCACGGGCTTCACGAATCTCGTCGTCACCAACAACGTCGTCCTCAACTCCGGCAAATGGACCCACAAGGACAATGCCACGGTGGCGACCTACCGACTGTGCGTGACAATCGGCGGCAGCCTGACCATCGGCGCGGAGGCCGCCATCGACGTAGATGCACTCGGCTTCGACGTCAAGTACGGGCCATCCGGCATACTGGCCTCGCCCACCTACAACGGTGGCGATTACGCCGGATATGGGGGTATTGGCGGCACGACGATCTACAACCCGCCATACGGCTCGATCACCGCGCCCGTCGACCTGGGGTGCGGCGGCGGGTCGGCCGGCGGCTCCAGTTCAGGCGGCGGCGCGGTCATGCTCACGGTCGCGCGCGCCTTCGTCCACAACGGCGCCATCCGCGCCACCTCCAAAGTATCCAATTATTACACGGGTTCGGGAGGCAGCGTCTTCATCACGGCCGGATCGATCGCCGGCGCCGGAACCATCTCGGCCAACAGCGCGAAACCGAACTACACCGCGAGCGGCTCCGGCGGACGCGTCGCGGTCATTCTTACGGACGAGGACGCCGATTTTTCGGCCTATAATGTCGTTGTGCTCGTCGAGGCGATTTCGCAATGCACGCCGGGAGGCAACCCGGGCGGCTCGGGCACCATCTACCTTGAGACGCGGGACGACACGCCGCATCACGGCTGGCTTGTCGTCAAAGGCAACGGACTCGTCCCGGCGACCAAGTACCAGTATCCGATCGTTTATTCCGCGGACGACGCGCTTCCGAACTTCTCCCGCCTCACCCTCACGAACGCGGCATTGGTGCGGATCGAGGCCGGGAAGAATCTCTCCCTCGACGGAACCGGGATCGCGTGCGACGACGCGCCCGGCATCGTGAACGGCTTCTACATCGACGGCGGACGGCTGTTCGTTTCGTCCACCGAGGAGATGGAAATCCCCTACACGCTGTGGGCCGCGACCGCCATGGATTTCGCCGCGCCCTCGCTGCGTTTCCAAAACGGATCGAAGTTGAGGCTCTTCGCGACCGACCAGGCCTTCGCCGGCGATATCGTGTTCGAACCGGGCTCGTCCTTCTTGGCGGATGCTGCGCTTAGTGTCGGCGGCGACCTGACGTTCCAGACCAACACGTCGACGACCTGCTCGGGCCCGGCCAACATACCGACCGTGCGGCTGGATTTAACCGTGAACGGCAACCTCACCCTGGACAATGGGGCGGCCATCAATGCCACGGGGCGCGGTTACACGTTGTTATACGGCCCGGGAAGAAGCATAGGAAACTCCGGCGCCAGCCATGGCGGACAGGGGTACCCCGGTAGTGCCTCGGCGCCCTATCCGCCCTACGGCTCGGTCTGCAACCCGGACACCTGGGGCAGCGGCGGCTCCGGCGCCGCCGGGGGAGGCGTGATCCTGCTGGACATCGCGGGCATTTTCACGAACAACGGACTCGTCACGGCGGCGGGCGGCAAGGCCGTCAGTTACTATTCGGGCGCCGGCGGCAGCGTGAACATCCGGGCGGCCCGGCTCGCCGGAAACGGCGTCATCAACGCCGACGGCGGCCAGATGCCCTCCGCGCCCGGCCCCAGCGGTGGCGGCCGCGTCGCCGTGACACTGACGGATCCCGGGGCCGGCTTCGGCGACTATACGGGGCGGATTTCCGCCTACGGAAGCTGGTACGGCGGCGTTTCGGACACGTCCGGCGGCGCCGGCACCGTCTATCTCCGGGCGGGCGGGGAAGGCGAGACGGAAGGCACGCTGATCGTCGACAACAACAACGCTGCCATCCCGAACGTGACGCCCCTGAACGACGTGGTCGAGGGCGGGCACTTTGGCGGCGTCGTCGTCCGCAACGGCGCCCGGCTCGTCCTCGATGCCGACAAGCAGGTGGTGGTCACGGGAAGCTGGACCAACGGCGCCGGCGTCGAGGCGGCGGCGGGATCGCTCGTCATGTTCTCCGGAAGCGGCACGTCGCTCATTTCCGGCTCGACGACGTTCGAAACGCTTGCGTGCGACGCCGCCGGCAAGACAATCTCGTTCCAGGCCGGCTCGACGCAAACCATCGCCGGCACGCTCGCCCTCTCCGGCGCTCCCGGCGCTCCGCTGACGCTCCAGTCCTCGGATCCCGGCGAGGTTTGGAACCTGACCGTCGCGGACGACGCGGAGATCGCCATCGCGTATGTCGCGGTCTCCAATTCCGTCGCCGCGGCCAGCGCCGGGATCGCGGCCGTCAACAGCATCGACAACGGCGGCAATGTCAACTGGACCTTCCCGACCGCTCCTGCCGGTGAAACGGTTACGTGGACGGGCGCCGCCGGCGCCTCCTGGACGAGGGCCGCCAACTGGTCGACCGCGCGGGTTCCCATCCCGACCGACCGTGTCGTCATTCCCGCGACGGGGACCAATCCCGTTCTCGCGACGGTCACCACGGTCGCCTCGCTCACCGTCGCGCCGGGAGCGGCACTCTCGCTCGCCGGGCACGCCTTGACCGTCACGGGCGAGGTGGACGTCGCGGGCGCGCTCGTGGCCTCCGCCGCTGAGACCGTCACGTGCCGGGGCGACGTGACGATCCGCGCCTTCGATGCCGCATCCTCGACCCTCCTGATCGCGGGCTCGGGCACGCAGGCCATCGACCTTGCGGGCCTCGCCCTGCACGCGGTCGTCGTCGCCGCCACCGCGGACGTCGCCTTCGGCGGCTCTTTCGCGTGCGACAGCTTCTCGTGCGGCGACGGTTCCACCGCGCAGTCGATCACCTTCGCGGCCGGGAGCACCCTGGCCGCAACGCGCTTCACGGCCGATGGCGACGACGCGTCAGCCACGCTCGTCCTCGAGAGTTCCGCGTCCGGTTCCGCCTGGTCGCTCGCCTGCTCGGCGTTCGATGTGAGCGGCGCGACGGTGAGCGACTGCGACGCCTCCGGCGGCGTGAAGATCTATCCGGTCGCGTCGGCCGATGGCGGCGGCAACGTCAACTGGGCCTTCACGGACGGCCGCATCCGCTGGGCAGGCTCGGCGGACGCCGATTTCGCGAATCCCGCCAACTGGGTTGGTGGCGTCGTCCCCGGCGGCTCTGACGACGCCTATGTCGCCACGACGAATCCGGTCGTGATCGGCGCGCCCGCCCTCCTCGGCAGCCTCTCGGTTGGCGCGGGCGCCTCCGTCATCGTGAACGCCGCGCTGGCGGTCTCGAACTCCGTCACGGTCGAGACGGGCGGCACACTCGCCTGGAACGCGCCCGGCACGGTCGGCGGCAATCTCGTCGTCCTCGACGGCGGGCGCCTCACGCACGACGTCAACGGCCAAACCGAGACCATCAAGCTCGACCTCGCCATCGCCGGCGACGGCTATGTCGCGGCAGGCGGCGCGATCGACGTCTCGGCAAAGGGCTACGTGGATTATTATGGCCCAGGAACCCACAACGATGGAAAGAAATATAACAGTTCTTCAAGCCACGGAGGCCGGGGAAACACGGGAAACAGCGGCGAAATCCCCTGCTACGGCTCGATCTTCTGCCCGACCAACCTCGGCTCCGGCGGCGGCTACATCAGCACCCCGGCGTCGCATGGCGGCGGCGCCGTGCGCCTCGCGTTCGGCGGGACGCTGTTCCTCGACGGCGCCGTGAAGGCCGATGGCGGCGATTCGAACGCCCTGCACTATCCCCCCACCGGCGGCAGCATCTTCGTGACGGCCGAATCCCTCGCGGGATCCGGTCTGCTGTCGGCCTGCGGCGGCGGTGCTTCCGTTGGCGCCTACTCGGGCGGCGGGCGCATTGCGGTCCGCCTCAAGGGCAAAAACGCCTTTGCGGGGGCGATCCTTGCGCGCGGGTCGACTAATCTCTTGACCGGTGCGATCCAAGGATCCGCGGGCACGATCTACATCGAGGAGGGTTCGGATGCTCCCGGATGGGGCGTGATCCTGATCGACAATGCCGGCTCGACGGCCTCGTACACGCCCGCGGATTTACCCCCGGACAGCCTCTGCGATCCGTACGAGACAAAGAACGCTTTCGTCGTGGTACAAAACGGCGGCATGCTCTTCCTGACCGCCGACACGCAGGTTTCCGACCTCACGCTCGTCGGCTCCACCTCGTTCCTGCGCCTCAACGGCCACACGCTGACAATCCGCTCGCGCGAACATCCGCTCGGCGACAACGAGGCGACGCAGGTCGTCACCGGGACGGGCGGCAAGATCATCTGGCACCCGCGCAACCTCGAGACCATGCTCATCCTGCGGTAGTATTCACGGTTGGCGGCCGTCCATCTGCGGCTCACCGGGGTAATCGGCTAGCCACAGGGGGGCGCGCGGGGGGCGCATGGAGGAGCGGGC
>CAYPJN010000238.1:0-4892 GCA_964411055.1 uncultured Lentisphaerales bacterium
CGCGGTAGCGCTTGACCAGGTCGAGCGCCTGCAAATCCGGGGCCTTGCGTTCCCCGGTAGCGGCGCCGGCGGCGGCGCCATCCTGGAGTCCGCCGATCAAGGCAGCACCCGCTTCCCGTCGCCCTTGACCGAGGAAGGCTGGATGACCATGCGCGCCGGCTCGCACTCCATGCGCTCCTCGTCGACCCAGATCGTGATCTTGCGGCCCCAGATCTGGTCCTTGGCGCGCTGCAGCACCGCGTCGCCGGTCATCACGATCTTGCCGTCGGCCTTCGTGTAGATCGCCTCCGCGCAGCGCGCGCTGCGATCCTCGCTGACCAGCACCACGTTGCCCAGGCAGCGCACCTGCTTCAGGTTGTTGGTGCCCTCGAGCAGCACGATGACGCGGTCGGCCGTCATTGTGAACTCGGGATCGACCACCTTCACGTTCTCCTCGAAGAGCACGGCCGACTCCGTGTAGTCGTACTCCATGCGGCTGGCGGTGATCACGGTCTCGCCGCTCTTGCGGCCCCCCTTGCGCACGGGAGTGGCGGCCACGGCGCCCAGGACCGTCGCAAGCAGCATCAGCAGCAGCATCCACGTCTTCATTTGAACAAGTCTCCTATGCCTTTCACGAACCGGTCGAACCGCACCTCGGGCTCCGAGAGGATCTTGGCGCTGTTCGACTCCAGGTTCCATACCATGTTGGCGCCCCGGATGCGGACTCCCCGCTGCTCCAGCCGCACCTTGCCCTCGCTGTAGCCGGATGAGGTCGCGCGGTCGAAGAAGCAGTTCTCGGCCACCAGGACGCCCTCCAGCAGGCCCGCCTCGCTGAAGAGCTCGATGACCACATCCTGCGCGCGCACATACCCCGAGTCTTGCGCGGGAATCAGGGCGCGGCCCGCCCGCAGCAGCGCCCGCACCCGCCCGTTGGGGTGGTGCGCGACCGGCAGTGTCATGTTCTCGACCGGCATCGCCCGCGGATCGGCGGCCTGGCGCCAGGCCTCGACCAGCGCCCGCTCGCGCTCGGCCTCCGTCAGGACGGCGTTCGTCGCGGCGGGCGCCGCGCCCGAGGCCGCGGCGCCGGCGGCGCGGCCCGCCGGCAGCAGCAACATGGCCGCGACGACCGCGGCGGTTAGGAAGATGTCACGGTTGCACAAGCGCATGGATCTCCATGAGTTTCCGCCAGAGCCGCTCCACCTGAATGAAGGGTATCGCGTTGTCCTTGTCCGACAAGGCCGCCTCGGGATGCAGGTGCGTCTCGATGAAGACACCGTCGCAACCCGTCGCGACCGCCGCGCGCGCCAGGGCGGGCGCCCAGCGACCGTCGCCGCCGCTGCGCCCGCCGACGCCGCCGGGACGCTGCACGCTGTGGGTCGCGTCGAAGATCACGGGATACCCGGTTCCGCGCATGACCAGCAGGCTGCGCATGTCCGCCACCAGGTTGTGGTAGCCGAAGGAGCTGCCGCGCTCGGTCAGCAGGATGCGGCGGTTGCCGGTCGACTCGATCTTCCGAACCGCGTGCTCCATGTCCTCGGGCGCGAGGAACTGCGCCTTCTTGACATTCACCGCCCTGCCCGTTCGACCGGCCGCCAGCAGCAGGTCGGTCTGGCGGCAGAGGAAGGCCGGTATCTGCAGCACGTCCGCCACCGCCGCGGCGGCCTCGGCCTGGTGGCACTCGTGAATGTCCGTCAGCACCGGCACGCCGAACCGCTCGCGAACCTCGCGCAGCACCTCCAAGCCCCGCTCCAGCCCGGGGCCCCGGAAGGCGTCCACGGAGGTGCGGTTGGCCTTGTCGAAGGAAGCCTTGAAGATATAGGGCACCTTCAGGCGGGCGGCCAGTTCCGCCAGACGGCGCGCCAGGGCGACGCAGCCGCGGCGCGACTCTATGACGCACGGGCCGGCGATGAACACCAGCCGGTGCCGTGCCCCGAAGGTACAGCCGCCAACCGTCACGCTCGCTGTCTGTTCTCTTGCCATGCGTCTCAAGCCTGCTTCCGATCCGCCCTCCTGTGCCCATTCCTTCGCGCCGCCGTCATGTCATGCCGCGCCGCCGCAGTTCAGCTTCAAGATACCCGACATCCGCGGGCGTGTCCACTCCAACCCCGAGCGGCCCGGTTCGAATGACAGCAATCCGCGCGCCAAGATGGAGCGCGCGGAGCTGTTCGAGCATTTCGGCGCGTTCGAGCGCGCAGGGTGGCTCCCGGACCAGACGGTTCAGGAATGATCCGCGGTAGGCATAGATTCCCAGATGCCGCCAGTAGAGCCCCGACGTCAGATCGGGCGGTCCGTCGCGGCGGAACGGAATCGGCAGGCGCGAGAAATAGAGCGCCGCGTCGTCGCAGTCCAGCACCACCTTCACCACGCTGGCGGCGGCCAGTTCGGCGGCGTCGCGGATCGGACAGGCGGCCGTGGCCATCTCCCAGAGCGGCTCGGCGGCCATCTTCTCCGCCAGCGCGTCGATCAAAGCCGGCGGAATCAGCGGCTCGTCGCCCTGGATGTTGATGACCACGTCCTCGGCTTCGGCCTGCGCGGCCTCGGCGACGCGGTCGGTGCCCGAAGGGTGGTCGGGCGAAGTCATTGCCACCCGCACCCCGCCGGGGCGCACGGCCGCGGCGATGCGTTCGTCGTCCGTGGCCACGATCACCTCGTCGAGCCGCCGCGCGCGGCGGACGGTCTCGACCACCCGGCAGACCAGCGGCTTGCCGAGGATCGGGTGCAGGCTCTTTCCGGGAAAACGGGTGGATCCCCAGCGCGCGGGGATGACGCCGATCACGCGCATGTTCAGGCACCCTCCCCGGCCGCCGGCGCGGCGGCCACGAAGCGCAGCAGGCCGCCGGCCAGCAGGATGCGCCGCTGGCGCTCCGTCAGGCATGTCGTCACCGCGAAGCGGTAGCCCTGCGTCGTGTTGACCAGCTCGCCGTGCCCGCCGAGCAGCGCGTGGAGCGCGTCGCAGGCGAGACGGTCGCCGGGCTGGAGGCGGTCGTAGTCGGACGACTCCGCGAAGCGGCATGGCAGAATGCCGAAGTTGATCAGGTTGGCCTCATGGATGCGCTCGAACCCTTTGGCGAGCACCAGACGCACCCCCAGGAACATCGGGCACATCGCTGCGTGCTCGCGGCTCGATCCCTGGCCGTAGCTCTCGCCGGCCACGATGATGTTCTGGAGCCCGGCATCGCGGTGGGCCGCCGCGCGCTTGTGGAATTCCGGATCGACACCCTCGAAGACGTAGCGGGCGTACTGCGGGATGTTGGACCGGTACTTGAGCCGCGCGCCGGCCGGCATGATGTGGTCGGTCGTGATCTTGTCGCCCACCTTGATCGCGACCACGCCGTCCAGCGCGGCAGGCAGCGGCTGGCCCGCGGGCGGGCGGCCGATGTTCGGCCCGCGCCGGATTTCGGCATCCGGCACACCTTTCCCGGCCGTGTCGCGGTACAGGAAGAGGCTGTCGTCGACCAGGAACCGCGCGGGGCGGCGGACTTCCACGGGCGCGTCGCGCGTGCGCGGATCGGCGATCGCGCCTCCCAGCGCGGCGGCCACAGCCGTCTCCGGACTCACCAGGTAGACCTGCGCGTCGGCCGTGCCGCTGCGGCCCTCGAAGTTGCGGTTGCTCGTGCGCAAACTCACCCCGCCGCTTTCGGGCGAGGCGCTGTTGCCGATGCAGAAGCCGCAGGCGTTCTCCAGCAGACGCACCCCGGCGCTGATGAACGGCTCGATCAGCCCCTCGCGCGCCAGCATCTGCACCACCTGCCGCGACCCCGGCGCGACCCCGGCCGAGACGTCGGGATGCACCCGCCGGCCGCGCAGCAGCAGCGCCGCCGTCTTGAGGTCGCGGTACGAGGAGTTGGTGCACGAGCCGATGAGCACCTGGTTGACCTTGCGTCCGGCCAGCGAGGCGACCGTGGCCACGTTGCCTGGCGAGTGGGGACAGGCGGCCATCGGCTCGACCGCCGCGAGATCGAGATCGAGCACATCGTCGTAGGCCGCCGAAGGATCGGCCTTCAGCGCCACCCAACCGGCCTCGCGCCCCTGCGCCTTGAGAAAGCCCCGCGTCACGCAGTCGCTGGGAAAGACGGAGGTGGTCACGCCCAGCTCGGTGCCCATGTTGGTGATCGTCGCGCGCGCGGGGACATCCAGCGTCGCCACCCCAGGGCCGCCGTATTCCAGTACCCAGCCGACGTTGCCCTTGGTGCCGTAGCGCGCGAGCACCGTCAGGATCACGTCCTTGGCCGAAACCCCGCGCGGCAGCGTCCCCGCCAGGCGTATCAGCCGCACCCTGGGCCAGTTCAGGTAGAAAGGGCCGCCGCCCATCGCCACCGCCACGTCGAGGCCCCCGGCCCCCATCGCCAGCATGCCGATGCCGCCGCCCGTCGGCGTGTGCGAGTCGCTGCCCAGCAGGGTCTTGCCCGGCAGACCGAAGCGTTCCAGGTGCAACTGGTGGCAGATGCCGTTGCCGGGCTTGGAAAAGATGGCGCCGAAACGCCGCGCCGCCGTCTGCAGGTAGGCGTGGTCGTCGGCGTTCTCGAAGCCGACCTGGATCGTGTTGTGGTCGACGTAGCTGACCGCCAGCTCGGCCTTGATGCGTTCCAGCCCCATGCTTTCAAACTGCAGGTAGGCCATGGTGCCCGTGGCGTCCTGCGTCAGACATTGGTCGATGCGTATGGCGACCTCACGCCCCTGGCGTGGTTCGCCCGAAATCAGATGCGCATGCAGCAGCTTCTCGACTATGTTGCGTCCCATCAACAGGCTCCCGACAGGAAAATCCCGGCAAAAAAGCGCCCGCTCCAGCAGGCCGCCGGTCAACGCGCATTATAGCCCAACAACCATGTACAAGTCCATTTCAAGCTGCAAGCCGCAAGTAATCGGCTAGCCACAGGGGGGCGCGGGAAGCGCATGCTGCGAGGGCTGGACGC
>CAYPJN010000239.1:0-4617 GCA_964411055.1 uncultured Lentisphaerales bacterium
CGGCGCGGCATCAACGCCGTCTTCGGCTCCTGGAACAACCCCCGCGCCATCAAGTACCGCGAGCTCAACGACATCCGCGGCCTGCTCGGCACGGCCGTCAACGTGCAGTCCATGGTCTTCGGCAACTCGGGCAGCCAGTCGGGCACCGGCGTGGCCTTCACGCGCGACCCTTCGACTGGCGAGAACCGCTATTTCTACGGCGAGTACCTGGTCAACGCGCAGGGCGAGGACGTCGTCGCGGGCATCCGCACGCCGCAGCAGATCACCCTGGCCGGCTCGCGCGCCTGGGCCCGCTCGCAGGGCGTCGGCGAGCGCGAGCGCAAGAACCGCTACCCCTCTCTGGAGGAGGTGATGCCCGATGTCTTCGGTCAGCTCGACGAGGTCCGCCGGCTGCTCGAAAACCGCTACCGCGACATGCAGGACATGGAGTTCACGATCGAGGACGGCAAGCTCTTCATGCTGCAGACGCGCAACGGCAAGCGCACAGCCGCGGCGGCGGTGCGGATCGCCACCGACCTGATCCAGGAGAAGATGATCGACGAGGCCACGGCCATCATGCGCATCGACCCCGCCGCGCTCGACCAGTTGCTGCATCCGGTCTTCGTGAGGAGCGCCGAGGCCAAAGCCACGAAGCTGACCGTGGGGCTGCAGGCCTCCCCGGGCGCGGCTTCCGGACGCATCGTCTTCAACGCCGAGGATGCCGAGCGCTGGGCCAAGCGCGGTGAGGCCGTCATCCTCTGCCGCATCGAGACCAGCCCCGAGGACATCGGCGGCATGCACGTGGCCCGCGGCATCCTGACAACCCGCGGCGGCATGACCTCGCACGCGGCAGTGGTCGCCCGCGGCATGGGCAAATGCTGCGTCGCCGGCGCCGGCGAGGTCGACATTAACTACGGTCACCGTTCGATGAAGATCGGCAACACCGTGCTCCACGAGGGCGACTGGATCTCGCTCAACGGTTCGACCGGCGCCGTCTACCAGGGCCAGATCGCCACCGAGAACCCCCGGCTGACCGGCCCATTCGCGACCATCATGGATCTGGCCGACAAGTACCGTCGCATGGGGATCCGCACGAATGCCGACACCCCGCGGGATGCCCTGCAGGCAGTGGCCTTCGGCGCCGAGGGCGTCGGCCTCTGCCGCACGGAGCACATGTTCTTCGAGGGCGCGCGCATCGTCTCCGTGCGCCGCATGATCCTGGTTGCCGAGACGGTCAAGCAGCTCCGGGCGCAACTCGCGCTCGCCGGCGGCGAAGGCGAGAAGGCCCGCCTCCAGCGCAAGCTGGCCGCGCCGCTGAAGCAGTACAACCAGGCGCTGAAGGAACTGCTGCCGCTGCAGCGCAACGACTTCATCGGCATCTTCAAGGCACTCAAGGGGCGGCCCTGCACGGTGCGCCTGCTGGATCCGCCGCTGCACGAGTTCCTGCCGCAGGACGCGGCCGGCCAGCGCGAGATGGCCAAATGCATGGGGCTCAAGGTCGCGGAGGTCAAGCGCCTGGTCGAGAGCCTCCACGAGGTCAACCCCATGCTGGGCCACCGCGGCTGCCGCCTCGGCATCAGCTACCCCGAGGTCACCGAGATGCAGACGCGCGCCATCTGCGAGGCCGCCGTCAAGGTCAGGGGCTCGCGGCCCGAGATCATGGTGCCGCTCATCGGCTCGGTCAAGGAGCTGCAGGAGCAGAAGGCCATCATCCAGGCGACCATTGCGGCCGTCGAGCGCGAGCGCAAGACGAAGCTCGACATCCTCATCGGCACGATGATCGAGGTGCCGCGCGCGGCGCTGACGGCCGAGACCATCGCCATGGAGGCCGACTTCTTCTCCTTCGGCACCAACGACCTGACGCAGATGACCTGCGCCTTCTCGCGCGACGACGCCGGCAAGTTCCTTGGCACCTACGTGTCGCGCGGGATCTTCGAGTACGATCCCTTCACGGTTCTCGACCAGGAGGGGGTCGGCCACCTGATGCGCATCGCTGCGGAGGGCGGGCGCCGGACGCGCCCGAACCTCAAGCTGGGTCTCTGCGGCGAGCACGGCGGCGAGCCCCGCAGCGTGGCCTTCTGCCACGAACTCGGGCTCAACTACGTCTCGTGCAGCCCATACCGCGTGCCGATCGCGCGCCTCGCCGCCGCGCAGGCGGCACTCAGGAAACGGGAGGGATGAACCCCATGGACAAGCCGATTCTGCGAACCGCGGCCCTCGCCCTGCTGGCGCTCGCCGCCACCGCGCGCGCCGAGACCTACGAGGAGATACTCCGGGCGATCAACGCGACCGCCAGCCGTCAGTTGGAGCTGCAGACCTCGACGCGCGGGCGCGAGGAGCGCCTCGCGCAGGCGCTCGCAAAAGGCACGCATGACACGCCCGAGATGCAGGCGACCCGCGCGCGGATCGAGAAGCTCAAGACCGAACTGGTCGAGGCCGAGCAGACGCTCAAGCGCCAGTTCGAGGCGCTGCCCGCCCTGCAGGACGAGATCCGTCAGTCGCGCGAGAGCCTCGCCGAGATCCGCAAGCTCGATGCGCAGCGGCAGGAACTGATCCGGCGGAGGGACGCCTTCGTCGAGCAGCATACCGCCAAGCCGGCCGACTAGCGGGAGGTCGCGATCATCGACTTTGCCGCCATCGATTTCGAGACCGCCAACCAGTGGCGGTCGAGCGTCTGCAGCGTCGGCATTGTCGTTGTCCGTGGCGGTGTGGTCGCTGAGTCGTTCTACCGCCTCATACGCCCCGCGCCGGACTTCTACCTGCCCTTCAACACGCAAATCCACGGCATGCGCGACGCCGACACCGCAGACGCGCCTGCGTTCCCCGAGGTGTGGCGCGAACTCGCGCCACGGATCGCCGGCCTGACGCTGGTCGCGCACAACAGCCCGTTCGACCAGTCCTGCCTGCGGGCGGCACACGAGCACTACGGTCTCGACTATCCCGGATACGCCTTTGCCTGCACCTGCCGCGCCGCGCGGCGGCATTTCGGCCGCCAACTGCCCAACCACAGGCTGCAGACGGTCGCCCTCGAGTGCGGCTATATCCTCAAGGATCACCACCACGCACTGACCGACGCCGAGGCCTGCGCCGCCATTGCTCTGAAACTGCTCTAGCCCGCCGCGCACGCGGCTTCCGCCGGATGGCGCCGCCGGCGGTAGCCTCTCCCAGTTCCTGCCGCAGCCGTTCGACGGCGACCTCCTTGGCCTTGGCCTCGACTTCTACCGTCAGGCTCAGACCGCGCCATTCGACGGGGAAGTCCCGGATGTCGATGAAATCGTGGTGCTGTTCGGGATGCGCGCCATGCCAGCCGTGGCGCGGGCTGGAGATGTGGAACAGCGGTTCGCGGTCCCATGTCGCCGCCGCGCGCGCGCTGACCTCCGCCACCTCCAAACCGTCGGGCAGGCAGCGATGGTGATGCACATCGTAGACCAGCGGAATGCCGTGTGTCTCGCAGAATGGCAGCAGGTCGCGCGGCGTGTAGCTGCGGTCGTCGTTCTCGATCGTCAGCCGCCGGCGGACCGCGGCGGGAAGCCGCCGCAGCGTTGCGGCCAGCCGCGCCATCGCCGCCGGCTTGTCGCCATAAGCGCCGCCGGCATGGATGTTGATCACGTCGGCGCCGATCCACTCCGCCACCTCCGCCTGGTATTCGAGGTCGGCGACCGAGGCGCGCGTGACGTCGTCGCGCGGCGAGGAGAGCAGAACAAACTGGTCCGGGTGGAAGGTGAGCCGCAGTCCATGGTCGCGCGCGAAGCCGCCGCACGCCTCGAAGGCCGCGCGGATCGCGCGGCCGCCGGGCAGTTCCGCGACACGGTATCCCAGTCCAGGATGCGTGCGTAGCGGCAGGATCTGGCTGTTGACCCGGAAGCAGCCGATGCCGTGGCCGGCGCAGTAGGCCAGCGCGTCGCGCAGCGCCGCGGCGTTGGCCGCGCACAGCTCCGCCAGCCGCGCCGGCCGGTCTCGGGGTGCCAGGCGCGACAGCGCCCGCGCCGTCGTCGTCCGGAAGCGGATCGGCTCGCGGTGGAACAGGCAGCAGAGACCGAGACGGAGCATGGCGTCCGGCGCTCCGTCAGTCCGCGGCGGCGTCCAGCGTGCGCGCGATGTGCGCCGCCACCGCGCCAAGGTCGGCGGGCAGGCGCGTCATGCGCGTGGGCAAACCCCTGAGCCCGTCGAGCAGCGGATGATGCGCCAGATCCTCGCCCGTGGCACGGAGGATCGCCTCGCCGAACTTGGCGGGGTGCGCCGTGGCCAGGCAGATAGTCGGGACGGCGGCGTCGGCGAAGCGCTCCGCGACATGCACGCCGACGGCCGTATGCGGATCCATAAGGTAGCGGTGGCGTTCCCAGTAGGCGCGGATCGTCGCCAGCGTCGCGGCCGTGTCGCCGCGGCCCGCCGCCATCACCGGGTCGTCCAGCGGCGCCCCGTCGCTGGTCAGCGTTATCGCGCCCGTCTCGCGGAAGTCGCGCATCCAGGCGTTCACGCGCCCGGTGTCGCCGCCGGCGCGGTAGTAGAGGTAGCGTTCGAAGTTGCTGGCGACCTGGATGTCCATCGAGGGGCTCAGCGTCGTCGTGACCGCTCCGGAGCGGTAGACGCCCGTGGCGAAGCAGCGCGCCAGGATGTCGTTCTCGTTGGTCGCCAGGA
>CAYPJN010000239.1:4627-4882 GCA_964411055.1 uncultured Lentisphaerales bacterium
CGGGCAGGCCCATGCGCCAGGCGAGGTAGCCCGCGAGGATGTCGCCGAAGTTGCCGGTCGGAACGCTGAAGCGCACGCGGTCGGCTCCGGTGCGCTCCATGACGCGGAAGGCCGCGTGAAAATAGTAGACCATCTGCGCCATCACGCGCGCCCAGTTGATCGAGTTGATCGCCCCGAGGTGGTGGCGGTCGCGGAATTCCAGGTCGGAAAAGAGCTCCTTGACGATGTTCTGGCAGTCGTCGAAGGTGCCGTCGA
>CAYPJN010000240.1:0-4865 GCA_964411055.1 uncultured Lentisphaerales bacterium
GGAGCTGGAGCGTGCCGTCCGGCTGGCCGACGAGGGCAAGAAGGAGGAGGCCGCCAGGGTCATGCGCCAGTCGGCCGACCGGCTCGAGGAGGCAGCCGCGGCGCTGGGCGCCCCCGAGCTCGACATCGTTGCCCGAGGCCAGAGCTTCCGTGCGAACGAGATCGGTGTCCACGGGATGAGGAAGGCGGCCCGGAAATCGATTGTTACGGAGAACTACATGCTCTACAATCAGCAACAGAAGTAAGCACACGCCGTTGCACAAATGCCTCCCGGGCGCATTCATCTCTACTGGCTGCTGATCGCCATCCCCACACTGCTGCTGGGGATGGCGTCGGCGCGTCTGCTGCTTGGCGAGGAGGCGCGCCTGCGCGCGGTCGCCCGGCGAGCCGATGCCGAGCGCGCCGAGCGCCTGGCCGAGACCGTCCGCGGCCTGGTCGCCAACGTCAAGCAGGATGTCATGGAACAGCTCGCGGCGCTGCCCGCGGCGCGAATCCAGACGGCCCTGGTTGACTGGTCGGGACGCGATCCGCGAATCCGCAATGTGTTCGTCTGGACGCCGCGCGATGGCGTGGTCTATCCGCCGTCGCGCGGCGGCAATGCGGAGGAGCGCCGGTTTCTCCAGCGCTACGCGCCGCTCTTCCAGGGCGAAGTGCCGTGGGCGCAGCACCCGGTGTCCGGAGATGGCGGACTGGCACGCGAGACTCCCGCCACGCCCGAACGCCAGGCGCGCGCGGCGCTGGATCAATTGCGTGCCCAGGCACGCCCTGTGCTGGCGGCGGCTCCACGTCCCTCACTGCCGGCCGCCGCCGCATCCGTTCCAGCGGCCAGCGGCCGCGTAATCAATGGCAAGAGCCGCGTGCTGACGTACGCCGCGCGAGGCACCGCGGCTGCGGCGGAAGTTACCGAGGGACGTTCCCAGTCGTCCGAAGCGGAGGCGGCGCCGGAGTCCGCGGCGCCGGAGCCGGGGCACTGGCGTACCTGGTTCGAAGGCAACCAGCTTTACCTGCTAGGCTGGCAGCGCATGGCCGACGGCGCCATCCGCGGTGTGGAACTGGAGACGGCGACGCTGCTCTCGCGCCTTCCCGAAATTTTTGCGAGCCTTCGCGATCCCGCCATGTGGCTGGCGCTCCGGAATGGCGAGGGCGAGGTGCTGGTGCAGAGCGGCGGCGCGGCTGAGGCGCCCGTGCCGATCGGGATCGTGGCGCCGCTGACGCCCGAACTGCCGCACTGGGAGATTGTAGGCGCCCGTCTGAACACCCATGCTGCCCGGCGCCCGATGCTGCTCGCGGCCTGGCTGCTGCTGAGCCTGGTCTTGGCGGCGCTCGTATCCGGCGGACTGCTGCTGGCGCGCGACGCGGCCGCGCAACGGCGCGATGCCCTGCGGAAGACCGGCTTCGTCTCCAGCGTCTCGCACGAGCTGAAGACGCCGCTGACCAGCATCCGCCTCTATGCCGAGCTCCTGCGCGACGGGCGCGTCAGCGAGGTGCCGAAGCAGGGCAAGTACCTGAACGTGATCGTCACGGAGAGCGAACGGCTGACGCGCCTGGTAAACAACGTCCTTGATTTCAGCCGCATGGAGCAGGGGCGCCGGCGCTATGCGATCGAGTCCGCGGATCTGGCCCGCATCGTGCGCGAGGTGGCCGAGGCCCAGCGCGACCGTCTCGGGGCGGCGGGTTTGGCGCTCGTGCTGACGGGGTGCGACGCGCCGGTCAGCCTGCCGGTCGACCGCGACGCCGTGGAGCAGGTGCTGGTAAACCTTCTAGACAACGCCGCCAAGTATGCCGCCGGCGGCGGCGAGGTGGCGGTCGCGCTGCACGCGAGGCCCGACGGCGCCGACATTACAGTGGAGGACCGCGGCCCCGGCATCGCGCCGCCGCACCGCAAGCGGCTCTTCGAGGCGTTCTACCGTGCCGAATGCGAGCTGACCTCGCAGCACACCGGTTGCGGATTGGGACTGAGCATCGCCCGCCGGCTGATGCGCGGCATGGGCGGGGATCTGCTCTTCGCCCCGCGGGAGGGCGGCGGTTGCCGCTTCACCCTGCGCGTGGCCGGCGAGGCAACACAGGAGACGTCGACATGAAGCCGTTACGGATCCTCGTCGCCGAGGATGACGCCCATATCCGCGAGGGGCTCGAAACGACGCTTGCGAGCGAGGGCTACCTTGTCGAGGCCGTCGCCGACGGCGAGACCGCGCTGGCGGCCTGGCGCCGGTCTCCTCCCGACCTGCTGATCCTCGACATCATGATTCCGGGCCGCAACGGGTACGAGGTCTGCCGCGCGGTCCGCGCCGCCGATGTCCATGTGCCGATCATCATGCTCAGCGCCAAGAGCGAGGAGATCGACAAGGTGCTTGGCCTGCAGCTCGGCGCCGACGACTACGTGACCAAGCCCTTCGGCATCCACGAACTGCTGGCCCGCGTGGTGGCGGCCCTGCGCCGTGCAGACGTGGAACCGGCGCCCACACCTGCCGGTAACGCGGAGGCGGACTTCATGGTGGGGCCGGTCAAGGTGGACGTGCGTCGCTACCGGCTCGTGCTGGACGAGGCCGAAGACAACATCAGCGACCGCGAGCGCCGCCTGTTGCGCTGCTTTCACGACCATCCCGGCGAGGTGCTGAGCCGCGACCACCTGCTCAACGCGGTCTGGGGCATCGACTACTTCGGCACGACCCGCACACTGGACCAGCACATCGCCCAGCTCCGCAAGAAGCTCGTAGGGCTAGGCGCCGATGCCGGCCTGATCCAGACCGTGCACGGGGTCGGCTACCGGCTGCTGGCGCCGGAAGCCGGTGCGTCACCGGGGGCTACACCTTGTCGTCCGGCGTCTGGCCGGCGGCGATGAGCTGCTTCAGACGCGCCTGCCGGGTCTCCGAATAGCTCATGATGCCCCGGGTGTTGGCGCTGTCCAGCAGTCTGACGAGGCACTCCGGCAGGTAGCCGGCCACGGTCTTCTCGTGCTCCAGGGCCTCCTCGTGCTTGCCGGCCAGGAAGGCTTGGTACTCCATCCAGGCCAGGCGCACATACCCGATCCAGAGCTGGTAGCGCTCGCGGATCTCGCCCGTCGGCAGCCAGGCCAAAATCTTGTCCAGTTTCGCCAGCTCGCGCGCGGGATCCTCCCGCGCTGTCAGGCGCTGTTCGATCGCCTCGAGGGTCAGGCGCACGGCTCGTCCGAGCGAGTCGCAGGAGGCCGAATAGTAGCGGTCCAGGAAAGGCTCGACCTCCTCGTCGGCGTTCCAGAGCGCACGGGCCATTGACAACTGGTGACTGGCATCGGGCCAGTTCATGAAGCCCGTGCAGTAGTAGAAGTAACGCACGCCATGGTCGCGGTACCACTTGGCCTCGTCGAAGCGCAGGGCGGCCGGGGGGTGGTAGAGAAACCGCTGGCGCTCGGTCCGGAAGGTCTCGTCGGGCCAGAGGAGACCGCCGTACTCGAAGATGCCCGGCACGGTCTCGGCGGCCTTCCAGACCGGCGACCAGGCGCGGAAGAGCTTGCCGTAGTCGCGGTCATCGACCGGGTTGACGCGGTCGGGCTTCGGGTAGGCCGTGCTCATGGAGAGGCGCGGACCGCCCAGTTCGTAGATGCGCCGCTCGTAGGGGCGCAGGTAGGGGCAGAGCATCGTGACGATCCGGTTGCACGCGGGAAGCTTCGCCTCGGGCACGGTCAGCATGTTCGCGTAGGCGATAAGCTCGATCGGCAGGGTCGGCGAGGTGCGCTTGGCCAGCGCCAGTGCCAGGTGGTACATCTGCTCGTAGGGCGTCTGCTTGCGGCACGCCGGGCACTGGCACCAGTTGTTGACCCCGTCGTGCGGCCAGACCGAGAAGATCTCGATCTCGGGGCACTGGCGGATTTGCGCGGCCATGCGCGTGGCGATCGACTGGATCACCTCGGGATTCGTGTAGCAGGGCTGGATGGGCGCTTCGCCGTCGAGGTGGCTGCTTTCCGGCAGGGTTACGCGCGCCTTCGCCACGCGCTTGCCGTCGCGCAGGCCGCGCCATTCGGGATGCGCCTCCAGTTCGCTCTCCGGCAGGTAGAAGTCCATCGCGTGGTAGCCGCAGACAAGGTGCATCGCGCGGGCGCGGAAGGTGGCCAGGAAGGCGGACTTGCGCGGCGCCGGGAAGGAGCTCCATGATTTGCCGGAGACGACGCGGCCGTTGTAGCGGTTGCGGCTGAGCCAGATGTGGTAGTCGGACTCGGTCGCGCCGTCGGGGCCGCTGCCGTCCCGGAACCGGTACGGGAAGGAGGGCGACTGCACGCCGGTCGGGAGCGGGCGCGGGGCGGCGAAGACAATCTGGTCGTCGCGCACACCCGCCCAGATCACACCGGTCAGACACTCCAGCAACTCGTCGAAGCCGTAGAGCGCGCCCTCGCGTCCGCCCGCGATCACCCAGATGGCCTGGCCTTCGCGGATGAGCTGGAAGCTCTGCCGCTGGACCTCCCAGTCGCAGCGTTCGCTGAAGCTGGCGGGGGGATCGGCCGCCGGCACCTTGAGGTCGTGCTTCGGCAGGTCGCTCGGATAGCCGCCCCGTTCCAGGGCGACGACATAGACATAGTTGCCGGGCATGGAACGCTTGCGCGCGCGGGCCTTCTCCACAGCGCGCAAATCGTCCTTCAACGCGGAAAACAGGGCTTCATCAAGATTGTGGTTGTCGATTTTCATGAGTCTGCCAGCCAGCGTCCTGATCCAGGCGCCCCGACGCAGGCGCATCATGATCTTCAGTCAGGCGACGCCAAGAGCCATACGCTTTCATGTGGAAAAACAGGGCTAGTCTATCGTTTTACCGCGGTCTTGTCAAACGAGTGCCGCCTTCAACAGCAATTCTCAATTTGGCATCTTTTCAGACGCCGGACGACACGGAGGTCGTCCC
>CAYPJN010000241.1:0-4861 GCA_964411055.1 uncultured Lentisphaerales bacterium
CCTCCTGCGACATGGACCGGATCGCCATCACGGGCATGGCATGCCGCTTTGCGGGGAGCGAGGATTTGCGCGCCTTCTGGCGCCGGATCCTCAACGGAGATCCGGCGCTCGGTGACGCCCCCGACAGCGAGGACTACCGCTTCCACGCTCCCGACAGCAAGGTTTTCAACCGCGTCACGACACTGCGCGGCGGCTACCTGCGCGATCTCTGGCAGACGCTGCCAAGCTCTGCCGGCATCACCCCCGCGGCCCTCGCGGGCACCAACCCGGAGCACGCCCTGGCCCTTGACCTGGCGGCCCAGGCCTTCAAGGATGCCGGATATGCCGACCGGAGCCTGCCGCATGGACGCACCGCCGTGATCCTCGGCTACGCGCCGCACATGGATCCGGCGACGGTGGGATGGGTGCAGCAGGGCGTGGTCATCGACCAGACCCTCGACCTCGTGCGCCGCTGCTTCCCCCATGGCAGCACCCAGGACTTCGAGATGCTGCGCCAGAATCTGCAGCACTGCCTTCCGGAATACGACTCGCGCAACACCCTCGGGCTCGTCCACAGCACGATCATCACGCGTCTGGCGCAGCGCTTCGATCTGCAGGGCGCCGGCTACGTGGTCAACGCGGCCTGCGCCTCGGCGCCGGCGGCGCTGCTGGCGGCGATGGACGAGCTGCTCGCTGGACGCGCCGACGTGGCCCTCGCCGGCGGCATCGCCGGCGTGCTCACCCCCCAGATGATGATGCCCTTCAGCCATCTGGGCTACCTCTCGGGCCGTCCCGTCCCCCACCCCTTCGGCCGCGATGCCGACGGTACGCTGCTGGGCGAGGGCGGCGGTCTGCTCGTGCTGAAGCGACTAGGCGACGCCCGCCGCGACGGCGACCGCGTCTATGCGCTGCTGCGTGCGGTGGGGCTCGCGATGGACGGGCAAGACCAGAGCCGGGAGGATGGCCAGGTGCATGCCCTGCGGCGCGCCCTGGCGCAGGGTGGTATTGCGCCCGAATCGATCGCCATGGTCGAGGCGCACGGTTCCGGCATCCCCGCGCAGGACCGTTCCGAAATCCGCGCGCTCACGGAGATCCTCGGCGGCGCGCCACGCGCCGGCGGCGCCTCGGTCGCGCTCGGCTCGGTCAAGGCGCTGATCGGCCACACCGCCGCGGCGTCCGGGGCGGCGGGAGTGATCAAGGCGGCGCTGGCCCTCTACCACCGAATCATCCCGCCGGCGCAGAACGCGCTGCATCCCCACCCGCTGCTCAAGCTCGGCGATACGCCCTTCTACCTGAACCTGCATCCGCGCCCCTGGGTGCACAACGATGCCGGCCAGCCCCGCCGCGCCGGCGTCAACGTCATCGCCGTCGGGGGGATCTCGGCCCACACGCTGCTGGAGCAACTGCAGGAGGAGCCGTGAAGCCGCGCCTGCATATCCACACGGAGCTGGAGAGCGAGCTGGTGCTGCTGGGCGCGGCGGACCGCGTGGGCCTGCTCGCCGAGATCGAGCGCGTGATCGCCTACCTCCGGCGCGCCCCCTTTCCGCGTCTCAGCGACATCGCCCTGACCACCGGCCTGGAGGCGCACGACGCGCTCTCCCGCGCGGCCATCGTCGCGACCTCGACCGCGGATCTTCTGGACAAGCTCCTGCTGCTGCAGCGCCGGCTCTCCGAGGGCCGGGAACGCAGCCTGCCGGGCAAGGGCGTATTCCTGGGAACCGACATCTGCCCCGCCCCCGGCCGCACGGTCTTCGTCTTTCCCGGCGAGGGCTCGCAGTACCCTGACATGCTGCGGGAGCTCTGCCTGCATTTCCCAGCCTGCCGCTCGGCTTTCGACGATGCCGACACCGCCTGTGCGCTCGCCGGCAGTCCGATTCCGCCAAGCCAGTGGATCTTCCCGACGGGGCAGGCCGCGCCCGGCACGCCACTGGGCATGGCCGATGCCGTCCAGGCCGTGCTGGCCGCCGACACGGCCTTCCTGCGCTTCTTCACCCAGCTCGGCATCGCGCCCGACGCCGTGGTCGGCGTGGGCGTCGGCGAGATCACGGCGCTGGAGTGCACCGGCGCCATCCGGTTCAAGAGCCGCACCGAGCGGCTCGCGGCCCTGCGCGACGGCTACACGCTGCTGAAGGGCATCTCCGAGAGCAGCCGCACCCCGGTCTGCGCCTGCCTCTCGTCCGAGGACCTGCACCGCGAAGCGCTGGAGGAGTGCCTGCGTCCCTTCGGCGAGGCGGTCACGGTCTCGCGCCACCACAGCGCGAGCCTCTTCGGACTCTGCGTGCGCCAGCCCGCCGCCGAAAAGGTCGCGCAGGCGTTGCGCGAGGCCGGCGCGACGGTGCGCGTGCTGCCGCTGAACCAGCCCTATCACACGCCCTGGATGGATCATGTGCGCCCGGATCTCGCCGCCTTCTTCGCGCGGCTCGTTAACCACGAACCGGCCGCTCCCGTCTACTCCTGCATGACGGCGGCACCGCACGCGGCGTCGCTGGAGGCTCTGGCGGAGGCCGCCGCCGCCCAGTGGACGCGACCGCTCCGTTTCGCCGACACGGTACAGCGGCTCTACGACGACGGATTCCGCGTCTTCGTCGAGCTGGGAGCGAGGGGCAGCCTGACGGCCAGCATCGACGGGATTCTACGCCACCGGCCGCACGTGGCGCTGGCGGCCAACCGCGGCCACCGCTCCGCCTTGCAGCAGCTTCACTTCACGCTGGCCGAGTTGGCGGCCCACCGGCAGAAATTCGACATCGCCCCGCTCCACGTCAACCGCGGCTCGCAGCAGCTCGACCTCTCGCGCCCCCGGCCGACCCATGCCCAGCGCGCTGAGCGCATGCTGCCGGTAAGCACCCTGCTGCCCTCCCTGCGCGCCGCCGAGGTGCCGCGGGGCCTCGTTGCCCCGCAGGCGCCGACTCCCGTCGGCCTGCGCCGGCAGGCCGCGCCCGGCCGCACCGCGAAACCGGATAACGGCGGCCTCACCGACTTCCCGCTGCTGCTGGACACAGAGGTCGTGGGCGCCGCGGCACCCGACGCCATCGAGCTGGTCTCCAGTCTCTCGATCCTCGACCAGCCCTTCCTCGCTGACAGCGCCTTCGGCAGTTCGCCGGTCTCGCTGGCCGACTCGACCCTCCGGGGGCTGCCCCTGATGCCGGCGGGCATGCTGGCCGAAGTCATGGCCGAGGCGGCCCGCAAGCTGGAGCCGGCCATGGTGGTCGTGGCCATCGACGGTTTCTCCATGCCGCGCTGGCTGACTGTCGAGGGCAGCACGCGCTCGATCCAGATCCGGGCACGCCGGCTCCCCGGCAACGCGGGCGGCATCATCCGCTTTGAAACCACCGTGCTTGACCGCGAACGCGCCATCGAGACGCCCGCCAGCGCGATCCTGGCGCAGGCCTTTGTCTCGCTGGCGGCGGACTACGCGCCGCCGACGCAGCCCCCGCGCGTGCTGGCCCTGCGGGGCCCCGTCAAGCTCAACTGGCAAAGCGCGGATATCTATCCGGCGCGCCTGCACCACGGACCCGCTTTCCAGAACCTGATTGGCATCCCGGAATGGGGCGAGAACGGCCTGGTGGCCCGCTGGGTCACCCTGCCGCGCGGCAGCCTGGTGCGCCGCACGGCCACGCCGCGCTTCTCGGTCGATCCCGTGCTACTGGTCGGCGTAGGGTCGGCGCTGATGGCTTGGGACGCGCGCGAACCGGCCAGCGGTGCGATCCAGCTTCCCGTCGGCTTCGACCGCATCGAGTTCCATGCGCCGCCCGCCGCCGAGCTGGAACGCGGCCAGATGAACCTCTTTCTGGGACGGCGCGGGCCGGAGGCGGCCACGGCCGACGCCGAGATCACCGATGCCGAGGGGCGGCTCTTGTGCCGCGTCGCGGGCTGGAAGAACCGCGTCTTCCGCATTCATCCCGCCATGCATAACCTGCTGCTGCATCCCACCGAGGGGTTCCTGTCGCGCGAGGTGCCGCCGAAGCTGCTTCCGGCCCTGCCCCAGGAGGTGATCTGCCGCCTCGCCGACGCCTTCCCGGCCACTCTGGTGGTGGAGACCGACGACCTCTGGCTGCGGGTGGCGGCCTACCTGACGCTCTCCCTCACGGAACGGCTCAAGTGGCGCGAAATGGGCGGCACACCGCAACGCCGCGCCGAATGGCTGCTGGGGCGCATCGCCGCCAAGGACTGCGTGCGGCAATGCCTGCAGACGCGCTACGGTCGCCGCTGGGCCGCCGCCGACATCCGCATCGAGACCGACGAGGCCGGCAAGCCGTGCCCCCAGGGGGAGTGGCGGCGCCATTGCGGCGCCCGCATGGACATTTCCATCACCCACACGCTGGACCATGTGGTCGCCGCGGTCGCGCCCAACGCCTGCCTGGGCATCGACATTGAACAGCACACCCGGGCCATCAGCGACGACTTCGCCGCCGCCGCCTTCGGCGCGACGGAACAGGAGATCGCCGCCGAGAGCGGCGAGGGCGCCACGGCGCTCTTCCGCTTCTGGTGCGCCAAGGAGGCGCTCGTCAAGGCGCTCGGCACCGGCCTGCGCTATGGCGCCAGCGACCTGCTGGTGCGGAGCTATGACCGTGCCGGCGGCCGCCTGACCATCGAGGCCACCCGCCTCTGGACGCAGGCCTTCCCGGCGCTGCGCAACCGGCCGATCTATGTGCACTCCTGCCTGCTGGAGAACCTGGTTCTCGCCGTCTGTGTGCTGGAACCGGAACTGGCGGCGGAGCCGCGCACGATCGGCTAGCGCGCGGTACCGGACGGGCTACAGGGTCTCGTCCGGGCTCGACGGCTGGACATCGGCCGGCGCGAGGTCGGCGTCGTAGTCCTGACGGCACGCCTCCCGGAAGCCCGCGAGAAAAACGTGTACCGCGGGACATCGCCCGGATGGGTC
>CAYPJN010000242.1:0-4847 GCA_964411055.1 uncultured Lentisphaerales bacterium
GTCGCCAACCTGCGCCCGCCGCTGCTCGGCCTGCTGCCCGGCATGACGGACGACTTCCGGCTCTACAGCGAACCCTTCGCCACCGAGACTCTCGCGGACGGCAAGCGCTTCCGCTACCGCATCCGTCCGCTGAAGAGCGGCACGCTGGAGTTCCCGGCGCTGCCGGTGGCATATTTCGACACCGAGCAGATGGCCTACGTCACGGTATATACCCAGCCGCTGCCCGTGCAGGCGCAGGCCACGACCCAGATCGCCGCCGTCTCGAACGACGGCGCGCCGGCGGGCGAGACACAGGCCCTGACGGCGGCGGGGCGGCAGCCGGACGGCATCCTCCTCTCGCCCGCGGATGACGCCTGCGCACACGGGCTGCAGCCCACTCCGCGGCGCATCATTCACGCGCTAACATGGCCGCCGGCGGGTTTTCTACTGGTCGCGCTGTTGCGCACGGCCTGGCGCCGCCGCCGCACCTGGGCCGCGGCCCGTCGGCAGGCGCGCGCGCTGGCGCATGCGCGCCGCGATCTGCGCCAGGCCCGGCGCCTCGCCGCTCGCGAACCGGCCGAAGGCGCCCTCCGGGGCGCGCAGGCCGTCCGGGCCTACCTGGGCGAACGTTTGGGTGTGGAGGCGCGCGGCGTGACGGCAGCCGACCTTCCCGCGCGCTTCCGGGGGATCGCGGTACCCGCCGCGTCCCTCGACTCGTTGCAGTCCGCCTTGGCCGAACTCGAACAGCTCCCCTTCCGTCCGCAGGCCGCCACAGCGGAGAGGGTCTCCGGACTGCTGGCGCAAGCCGCGGATGACCTCGCGCGCATCGACCGCGGACTCGCACGCGCGCCGAACCGCCCGCCGCCGGCACAGGCCCTCATCCTGCTGCTGGCCGCCACGCTCGCCACGCCCGGAACCTCCCGCGCCGACCGCATTCCCGACGCCTTCACCTGGGACCGGGCCAACCAGGCAATGGCCGGCGCACGCACTCCGGAGGAGTACCTCGGCGCCGCCCGGCTCTACAACGAGATAGTTAACGACGGTGCATGCACCGGCCCACTCTTCTACAACCTCGGCACAGCCCTGCTTATGGCCGGCGACGCCCGCAATGCCGAGGCGGCCCTGGTACGGGCCGAGCGACGCCTCGGCGCGACACCGGAAATCCGCGCCAACCTCCGCCTCGCGATCGCGGCGCGCACCGGCCAGCCCGACGCGCCGTTGCCGCCATCGCGCATTTTCCTCGCCTGGCACTACCACTTCTCGCTCGGTCTGCGTGTCTGGCTGCTGCTGGCCGGCTGGGCGTTCTTCTGGTGCGGACTTGCACTGCGGCTGGTCACGCCGCCTCCGGCGGGACGCCTCCGAACGGTCTCGCGTCGGCGCGCCTTCGCCAACCTGCTGGCCGGCTGTGGCTGCGCCCTGCTGCTGGTCTACGGCGGCAGCGTAGCCTTCACCGCTCTCCAGGAGGCGCACGACAGCCGCTTCTGGAACGAGCGGGTCCTCGCGCCGGACACCGCGACGGCGGCTCAGGAGGCAGCGCCATGATCCGGGGTTTCCGCAAGCGTCTCCTCCAAGGCGCCCTGCTGCTGGGTCTGGCTCTGCCCGCCGCCGGGGCGTCGGAGTTCCATGCCGCCAGCCTGACGCTCGATCCGCCGCGCCCCTTTGTCAACCAGCCTTTCTCGGTGCAGCTCGACATCGTCGTCTCGCCGGGCACCGAACTGCAGAGTCCCGAGCTGCGAGGACTTCCAGGCGGCGCCCAGCTCGAACTGGGCCCGCTCAACACCCAGCCGCCCACCCGGACGACACGCGACGGCGTGCCGGTCGAGGTGCACCGCTTCCGCAGCGAGGGACGCGCGACCGCGGCGATCGACACCACGGTGCAGCCCCTCCTCGCATTCCTGCTCGTCGAACGGCGCAGCATGGGCTTCTTCACCAGTTGGCAGTCCACGCGGCAGCAACTCCGCCTGCCACCCGCGCGCATCGAAATACGCCCGCTGCCCGAGGCCGGAAGACCGGACGACTTCGCGGGAGCCATCGGCGAGTTTACGCTGAGCGGACGCGTGGAGCCCGGCGTGGTCGTGCCGATGGACATCGTCAACCTGACGGTCGAGGTCGCCGGCCGTGGCACCCTGGGCGCGAGCCGGCCGCAGTTGCCCACGCTCGATCCGGCGCATTTCAAGGTATATCCGCCGACAGAGACGCGCGACGGGGAGGCGCGCCTGAAGCTGACGCAGGCGATCATTCCGCAATCAACCCAGGCCGTCGAGGTCGCCGCCGCGCACTTCACGTTCTTCGACACCGCCCGTGAGCAGTACCGCACGATCACGGCCGGCCCCTTTGCGCTCGCCTTCACCACCCGCCGGGCGGACGACACCCCGGCCGTGCGGCAGGTCGAGGTCTCGGCGCCGCGCCCCACCGGGACGCGCCAGGAGCTTCCCGCCGAAGTCTCGATGTACCGCGAGCTGCGGCGCGTGATCCCGCTGGCCGCGGGACTGCTGGCGGCGCTGGGTTTCATTGCCATCTTCCGCCCGACACACAAGCGCTTGGCGTTAGTGGTCGGGCTAATCATCCTCGGCGGAGTCGCCTGGGGCACCCATCTCTGGATCGGGCGGGAGCGCGTAACGCGTGTGCCGCTCCGGCAGACAGTCGCGCTGCGGATCGCGCCCGGCGAGCGGGCGCACAGCTCCATCGAGCTTCCCGAGGGCACGCCCGTGCGCCTGATCGAGCACGGCGGCGGCTGGCTGCGCATCGAGGCCGGCGGACACCGCGGCTGGATCCCGTCCGACGCGCTCGACACAGGCCGGTGACACCGCGCGCTTTTTCACCACGAAGGGCACGAAGGGGCATTTTTGAACGCTTAACGCTGAACGCTTAACTCTCAACGCTCAAACAGCAGCGTTAAACGTGGAGCGTTCAGCTTTCTCCCCTCCGCAACCGAGGTGGGGCCGGACCTCCGGGACGGCCAGGACGCGTTCGATGCCCGCGGTCCTGGAGCTCCCGCGCCACTGGATAAGACGCCACCAGGAGCATTTACGCAGTCATTCAAGAAGCTGGTTCGGCAAACGGATGACGATGTCCTCCTTGGCGGCACCGCCATCATCCAGCTCGTTTTCCCCGACGCTCCAGAGCATGCCTTTCTCGCGCGAATAGCGGAGTGGCTGCATGGAAAAGAGGTCAACCGGCGGTTGCCCCAGCAGCGCCGTGACGCCGGGATCGGAGAGCGCGGCCGGCCAGGAGCCGGTGCGTAGGCGCACCAGCAGCACGGCCAGATAGGCCCGCGTCAGACTGACCGCAGTCCGGGTCTCGACGGAGTGCCTGAGCAGGCCCGGCTCCAACGACAGCACGTAGGCGACAATGGCATTGCCCAGCAGATTCGGCTGCTTCTTCCGGCGCCGTTCCATATAGAGCCATAGCCGGGCGGCTTCGCCGTCTTCGGGCTTGGGCGAGAGTGTCAGCAGGGGCATCAGCCCGAACCGCTGAAGACGTCGCCACCGTTTCGCCGCCGCCGGATCCTGTCCAAGGAACGTGTTCCACATGATCTTTTGGATCATCTCGTCCGGGCATTCCCCCGGGGCAAGGGTCACCAGGCGGTTCGCGTCGTCGCTGATCTTACGATCGCGATCCGGCCATGTGCCCAGGGCATTCCGCTCGCACCGACGGAAAAAGGTCGCGGCCGTCGCAAGCGTGTGGGAGACATCCAGCACGCGCGAGACTTCAAAGGGAAAGGGATTGGTGGGAGACGCGGCGAGCGCCTCGATCTTTCTTAACTGCGGAACCATGGCCAGGGCGAGTTCGGTGCGATAGGTCTGTACCAGATCCGGATCGCCCGTCCCCGGAGCAGGCAAATGGCGCAGCATGTCTTCCAGCACCTCCTCGGGAACGCCTTCCTGTGAGGCCAGCCAGCGCATACCGTTGAGCGCCATCGGCGGGATCGCCATGGCAATCAGATTCGCCACAATCGGTCCGCGGGCGGCGGCGATCTGGCGACCGAGTGTGAAGATCTCGCCAAACTCCCGCGCGGCCTCCGCATGCGCGCCACGCTCAGCATGCCCGCGGGCGACGATGATCTTCAGCCGCGCAGCGGCGATAAAGCGCCCAAGCGTGTCGACATAGTCGTTGTCCAGCCACATGGTCGCCGGCACCTCGATCTGGCCCGCCTGGATCAGATGCGACAGTTGCGCCAGCGGCGCGGCTTTTGATGCAATCCACTGATCCAGGCGCTCCCGTGCCTCGGCAACCGGCATATTGGTGTTCAGGTTGCCGGCCAGCCGGACGGCTTCGCGCAAAACATCGTCATCCGGCAGTTGAAGGCGGGCAATGGCTTGAGTCCAGCTCCCAAATTCCACGGCCGTCGATCTAGCATCAGGCTTACCGCGAACCAACTCCGGTTCCGACGCACGTGCGAGGGTCGCCAGGACAACCAGGCTGGCCAGGATCATTCCATGCCGGCATCTCAGGTTCCCTTGGCCGCTAGTGCAAGCCACGGACACCAGTCCAGACACACGCGGAACATCAACGGCATTTCTATTGAAACGTGAAATAATCTCGGCATTCATGTTTCGCTGGTCTCAATGACCAAAGTGTACCCTATGACGAACACCCACGCAAGTGGTCCTCAACCTGCGAGTGTAATCGGCTAGCCACAGGGGGGCGCGGGGGGCGCATGGAGGAGCGGGCGGCAGTTGCAGGCAACGCGTCACACTGTACACGCCCTTGCCCCGTTTAACCGGGCCTGAAGGCCCTCGCATACTTCCGGCTGAAGCCGGTACTCCGACGGGGAGGTCAGTGCCGGTGAACCCTCGCGCCGGAGTCCCGCCTTCAGGGAGTGTTGATTTATTGGCAGTCCTTGAATCTGGAACTCAGGAAAACAG
>CAYPJN010000243.1:0-4843 GCA_964411055.1 uncultured Lentisphaerales bacterium
CACCAGGCAGTCAAGCGCCGCACGGCCAACCGCGCGGTCGTGAGCACGATCGGCACCGTGCGCCGCAAGGCGATGGAGACCGTGGTCAAGGGCGCTGATGCCGCGGCCGTCGCCAAGGTCGTGGCCGAGTACTCCTCGACCCTTGACAAGGCGGCGAAGCGCGGCATCATCAAGCGCAACACGGCCGACCGCCGCAAGGCGCGTCTGGCCCAGCGCGTGGCCGCGATCGCCAAGTAGCCCCTGCTCCGCGGAACAGGCGATCCACCCCGTTAAGCCGTCCGCCGGGCAACCCCTGGCCGGCGGCTTGAGGTGTTTACAGGACACGCACATGGCGGGAAGACTCGAAGTCCGTGATCTGGGCGCGGCCGTCGACTATGCCGCCGCGACCGCCATCCAGGCGCAGTGCCATGCCGACCGGCGGGCGGGCAGGATCGGCGACACGCTGCTGCTGCTCGAACACGCGCCGGTCTTCACGCTGGGACGGTCGGCGCAGGCCGATCATGTGAGGTGGAGCGCGTCACAGCTCCTGACGGCCGGCATCACGCTGGTATCCGCCACGCGCGGCGGGGACGTCACATATCATGGCCCCGGCCAGCTCGTCGGCTACCCGATCATCCATCTCGGCGCGCGCGGCATGGGCGTGCTGGACTACGTGACCGCCATTGAGGAGACCATGATCCGCGCCCTGGACGGCCTCGGCCTTCCCGGCGCGGGGCGCGACGCCCGCAACCGCGGCGTCTGGGTGGGCAACGACAAGATCGGCGCCATTGGCATCCGGGTCGCGCACCAGGTCACGGAACACGGATTCGCCCTCAACATCAACACGCGCCTGGAGCACTACGCGGGCATCGTTCCCTGCGGACTCGCCGATGCCGGGGTCACCTCGCTGGCCCGCCGCCTTGGACACACAGTCGACATGGCGGACGTCAAGCGGTCGGTCACGGCGAGCTTTGCCGCCGTCTTCGGCTACGACGAAGTCATTATGCAAGGATCACCCCGGGCCACAAATTCCCGATGAAGCTTACTGGGACCGCAGCGACCAAGGCGAACACTTGCGGCAGTCCAGGGCTGGCGCGCGCGGCCGAGTTCCTGGCGCTCTACCTCGCGATGCCGGTGGCGCTCTTCTTCCTGCTGCCGCCGCGTGGCATCCTGCCGGTGCTCTGGGTCGCGGGACTGGTGGCCTGGTTGCTGCTGCGGGCAAGTCCGCCGGCACAGCCTCCTTACGGCCGGCGCCTCCCGCGGACGCGCGAGCTGGGCTTCATCCTGCTGCGTTTCGCGGCCGTGGCGGTGCTGCTGACGGCCGCCCTGTGGCTGCACCGCCCGGAGTGGCTCTTGCGCCTGCCGCGCCGCGCGCCCGGCATCTGGCTGCTGGTGATGCTCGTGTATCCGCTGGCATCGGTCTTCCCGCAGGGGCTGCTCTACCGCGAGCTTTTCGAGCGGCGCTATGCCGGGCTCTTCTCCTCGCCGCGCGCCTCCTGGCTGATCGGCGCGCTGGTCTTCGGTTTCGCGCACCTGCCATTCGGCAACCTGTGGGCCGTATGCTTCCCGTTCCTCGGCGGGCTCTTCTTCCTGCGGACGTACCGCCGCACCGGCTCGCTCGTGCTCTCCTGCGTCGAGCACGGGCTCTACGGCGACTTGCTTTTCACCGTGGGGTGGGGCGTCTACCTGTTCCACGGCGGCACCCAGGCGCTGCTGACGCGCGGCGACTGAATGGAATGAAGGGAAAGGATCCGACATGCAGCGCAAGGTACTGGTTTTCGGGGCGACAGGCGAGATCGGCGGGCGCATTGCGCGCCTCTGCGCGGACGCCGGGCATGCGGTCATCGGCGTGAGCCGCGGCATGAACAAGCGCCCGATGGTCGATCTGACGGGCGTCGAGATGCTGCAAGGCAACAAGCATGACAGCGATTTCCTGAAAGATGTATGCGCGCCGCGGCGGCCCGATGTCGTGATCGATTCCGTGCCCTCCATCGAGGCTGCCAACATGCTCTGGCGGCACTTTCGCGACGCCGGCAACTTCCTCTTCTGCGGCTCGACCGGGCGCTACGTGCCCCTGCAGTTCCTGCCGGCCGACGAGTCGCACCCGTGGCGCGAGAAGACCGCGGTCAACTTCCACCGCCAGTGCGAAATGGACATCCACTTCCTCGACCTCTGGGAGCGCGAGAAGTTCCCGGTGACGATCTTCTGCCCGACGAACATCATTGGCGAGCACCGCGTGCCGCTCGAACTTTGGGGCGGACGCGACATCGAATTCTTCCGCCGGCTCAAGACGCACGCCCCCGTACCCATCGCACCTTGCGGCAACGTGCTGGTGCAGTCGGGCTACAACTGGGACCTGGCGAGCGCCTTCGCCCTGGCCGTCGACCATCCCGATGCCATTCGCGGCGAGACCTTCATCATCTCCAGCAAGCGCGCCATAACGCTCGACCGCTATCTCGCGACGGCCAAGGCCATACTCGGCAGCCGCTCCGAGATCGTACCGGTATCCGCCGAGAAACTGATCGAGATGGTGCCTACCGTCCGCATGCGTTATGGCCTCGAGTTCCTGTTCGAGCACATGTGCTTCGACATCGGCAAGGCCGAGCGCGTGCTGGGATATGCCCCCACCCACACCACGGAGCAGGGGCTGGAGAAGGCGCTGGCCTGGTGCCAGACGGCCGGCCTGCTGTAGGCGCGGCGCTCAGCGGTTGCGCCGGATCAGGACAGCCGCCAGCACCACGCATACGAGCGTGGGCAGCCATGCCAGCAGGTGCGGATGGAACTCCGGCCGCTTGGCAAAGGACTTGGTGACGATCAGCAGCGAGTAGTAGAGCACCATCACCGCCATGCTGATGGCGATTCCGATGTTCGACTCGCGGCGATGCGATCGGATGCCCAGCGGCATGCCCAGCAGGATGAAAACCAGCGGCGCAAGGCCCAGCGCCAGCCTGCGGTGCAGTTCCGTGCGCGCCATCGAGATGCGCTTGCGCAGATCGGCCCGCGCCAGCTCGCGCTCCGCAGGCAGCCCGGTTTCAGCGCTCTCAAGCGCGGCGGCCTCGGCCTGCAGATCCGCAATCATGGTTTGTATCTCCCCCTTGCGGATGGAGGAGACGGTGGGCTTGTAAACGCGCGGCTTCATGGCGTCGGTGATGACATGCGTGAGGCGGTCGGCCGTCACGGCGCCGGGATGTGTGTCGGAGAACGGCTCTATGCGCACCTGGCGCATGTCCAGGAGGATGTCGTCGCCACGCACCTCCACGTGCGCGCGCTCGGCGCGGATCTCGCGGTTCTTGTCGTTGCGCGACTTGTCGAAGATCAGCAGGTTGAAGAGATCATTGCCCTCGCGACGGGCGAACCAGAAGGTCATGCCGGGGAAGTCCTGGATGAAGAGCCCCGGCTGCAGCAGCTTCAGGCCCGCGCCGGACGCGGCGCTGGCCGACAGGCTTCGGCGCGCGAAATGGCTCTGGGGCGAGATCTCGTTGTTGATATGCACGGACACGACCGACATCAGCGCGCCGAGCCCCGCGACCGGCAGCATCACCTGCCACAGGTTGACGCCGCAGGCCTTCATGGCGCTGATCTCGTTGTCGGCCGAGAGGCGCCCGAAGACCAGCAGCGCGCTGACCAGCGCCGCCAGGGGCACGGTGAAGGTCAGCGACTGCGGCAGGCTGACCAGCAGGAACCTGGCGATCAGCGCGGGCTCCAGTCCGCGCACGACCAGCTCGGCCGCCTTGACCAGCAGGCCGATCGAGAGCACAAACGTCAGCACCAGCTCTCCCAGTAGGAAGGCTGTCAGAAAGCTGCCGGTCACATAGCGCTGCAGGAGTCTCATGGGCCTGCAAAAAAAACCGCGCCAAGGTTTCCCCGGCGCGGCGTGCGGCTGGTGCCTTGTAAGGCTACTTCCTCAGCGTCTCGAGTGCCGCGGCCCGGTCGATACCGCGGATGTAGACTTCCACGCGGCGGTTCTCGGGCGTGCCGGTCAGCAGGTTGTGGGCCACCTTGGGCCGGTCGAAGCCGTAGCCGACCGCGCGCATGCGTCCGGCGTCGACGCCCTTGTCCGCAATGTACTTGCGGACGGCCTCGGCACGACGCTCGGATAGGCGGCGGTTGTAGCCGGCCTTCGAGGTGCGCAGGCGGTCGGCATGGCCCTCGATGAGGGCCGTCGCCTCGGGATGGCGCCGCAGCACCTTGACGATCTTGTCAAGGTCGTCGAAGTACATGGGCTTGACGACCGACTTGTCGTAGTCGAAGTTGATCTTCAGCTCGAACATCATCAGGTCGTCGGGGCCGTAGAGCGGATTGGTCTTGTCCTCGAGCACCTCGTGCCCGTCGTAAACACCGCCGGCGTCGGTGTCGCGGTTGAGCGGGTCGGTCTTGTGGGTCAGAACCTCGGCGCCGTCCTTGAGCAGGTCGAAGTCGGAATCGGGATTGAGCGGATCGGTCTTGTAGGTCAGCACCTCCTGCCCGTCCGTCAGACCGTCGTCGTCGGTGTCGGGATCGTAGGGATCGGTGCCGATGCGGCGCTCGTGCTCGTCGGAGAGGCCGTCGCCGTCGCTGTCGATCGGCCCGTCCGTCGCCAGGATGTCCGGCGGCACGGCCGCGCCCCAGGTCCAGACGACGCCGGCGTCGGCGACCGTGTTGAACTCGGTGTTGTCGGAGGTCAGCAGCAGCCGCCAGTCGCCGCGCACGGCCCACTGGTCGTTGAAGTGGTACATCAGGCCACCGCCGCCGCGCAGCACCCCGGCCATGTTCTCGTTGCCGTTGTCCAGCGCGTCATCGCCGTACATGATCACGCCGAGTCCGCCGGCGAGGTAGGGGTCGAGCCGCTCCCAGCGGGTGAAGTGGAAGAGCGCGTCCACGAAGA
>CAYPJN010000244.1:0-4828 GCA_964411055.1 uncultured Lentisphaerales bacterium
AATCCGCTTCGACCGTCCGGCCCGGGGGGAAGACGCGGTCGTCGACTTCGGCACGTTCACCTGCACGCGGAAGGCCTCCGGGCAGGTCGAGGTCGCCCTGCGCCCCGGGGCCACCGCGATCATGGCCGCGCCCCTCGTCATGCGGAGCACCGCCACGGTCGGCGAGGGTGCCTGGCACCACGTGGCCTTCAACTACTCCTGGAACCGGCGCCGCTACTCGCTCTACCTGGACGGCCGCTGGCAGATGGAGAACAGCAGCACCTTCCTGCCGGAGTCGCTGGCCTGGACGCCGCTGCGCATCACGGCCCGCACGCGGGGCGCGCTCCGCCGCCTCGTGCTCCACGATGCCGCGCTCGAGTCGGAGGAACTGATCCCCTGCCGCGCCGCGCCCGAAGAGTTCGACGCGCTGCGGACCGGCGCGGACAAGGTCGCCCGGACCGCCGCCAACCCCCACCTGCGGCGCTGGGCCGCCGAGATTGCCACGCGCGCCGGCGCGATGCAAACGGACGCGCGCGCCACCCGCGCGCGGTTCAAGCGCCTCGGGCGGGATCTGGACAACGCGCGCGCGCTGGCCGCCGCAATGCAGGCCGCGACCAACAACGCGCTGGCGGACCAGCCGGTCGCCTGCTACACGATGCCGCCCGCGACGCAGGAGCGCGTCATGCCCTGCGATCTGCCGCGGGGCGGCCGCCTCACGAGCCAGATCCGCGTCTTCGCGGCCCAGGGCCAGCATGCCGACACCTCCATCGTCATCGTGCCCTTCCGGCCCGTGAAGGCGTTCCGGATCGAGGTCTCCGACCTGCAATGCGGGCCGCACGTCCTGCCCGCCGGCGCGGTCGACATCGCGCTCGTCAAGCGCTGGTACCGCAGCGGCGGCGCCTGGATGACCTACCATTCCGACAAGCGCCAGCGCGTCCTGGTGCCGGGCCTGCTGCTGCACGACGACCGGATCGTGCGCGTGGACGAGTTCCGGCAGACGAACGAGCTGCTGATGCACTTCGAGGAGGGCGACACATACGTGGACGTCAGCGGCTACGAGACCGACCAGCGCTACTTCGACCACGCCAACGATCCCTTCTGGGACGCCTCGACGCTGCAACCGCTGGCGCTGCCCGAGGCGGGACGCAACCAGCAGTTCCTGCTCGCATTCAACGTTCCCGAAACGGCCGCGCCCGGCCTCTACCGCGGCACGGCGCGCCTCGTCACGGACGGCCAGGACGCCGGTGCGCTGGATCTCGCGCTGCGCGTGATGCCCTTCAGTCTGCCCACGGCGAAGACCTACTATGACCCCGACCGCACCTATTTCAGCCACATCAACACCTGCCCCGGCGACAACGAGGCGCAGTTCCGCGACGCCCTGGCCATGCTGAAGACCTACAGCCTCAATCACGCCAGCGGGGTCGCGACCGCGCCGTGGAAGATCGCCATCGCGCGGGAGATGGGGTATCCGCTCGACGAGCTGGTCGGCGCGCCGGCGCCCGATGCGAGAGACTGGCTGGCGCCCTTCGGCGTCCATCCCACCCTGATCACGTCCGACAACAAGCAGCAGCTCGACCGCATCTTCCTGCGGGCGCTGCGGCGGCAGTCCGGTATCTTCGACCGGGAGATCGGCAGCAACACCGTCTTCTACACCTGCTTCTCGAGCGAGGACGACTACTACCCGCAGCTGGTCGAGCGGTTCAGCGCCGCCGCCGACCTCTACCACGCCCACAGCCGGGGCAAGCGCTTCTCGCACAGCATGAACGACGGCGTCATATTCAGCGCGGTCGACACCACCGACATGGACTCGACCACGCGTATCGACAAGCGCTGGGCCGAGCTCTGGCATGCCGCCGGCGGCCGCCAGATCAACTACTGCGTCCCGTTCCCCGGGCCGGAGAACCCGGCGATCTACCGGCGAGACCTCGGCCTGCGCAACTACAAGGCGCACTACGACGGCCAGATGCTGCACGGATTCCGCTGCAACTTCTGGAACGAGTTCTGCGAATGGCCCGAGGACAACGCCTACCGCAACTTCAGCATGGCCTATCCCCAGCGCAACGCGCTGATCCCCACCCTGGCGCTCGTCGGCGCGCGGGCCGCATACGACGACGTGCGCTACGCCACGAAGCTCCGCGAGCTGGCGCTGGCGCACCGCTACGACGCGGAGCCGCGGCTCGCGCGTGAGGCCCGCCGCCAGCTCGCGTGGCTCGAACGCCTCGACGGCGCGACCTACGACCAGGAGGCCTTCCGTGCCGGCGCCGCGCACCGGATACTCACCATGCTCGCCCTCGTCCAGGCGCCCGCGAAAGGAGCGACGCCATGACCCGCCAGACCGCCACGTCGCTACTATGCCTCGCCGCGCTGCTCGCCGGGCAGCCGACGGCCCGCGCCGACCGGAACGTCCTCGACGTGGAGTACCGGATCCTGCCCGCCGACTTCGAGTCGCTGCCCGCGCGCGAACCGGAGAAGTGGAACTTCAACTTCCAGCCCTACGGCAAGTCCTCCGCCGAGATGCTCTGGACAGACCCGATCGTCAGGCGGGAAGCGCTTGCGGGCGGGGCGGACGGCAAGCCGCCGCCGGCGACCGCCATCTACGCCTGCTGCGACGACGAGGGCTTCACCCTGCTCGTGCTGGCCGTCGAGACCGGCTGGCGCGAGGCGCTGGAGAAGGGGAGCCGCGCGCCGCGGAGCTCGCTCGAGTGCTTCTTCCAGCCGGGCGACTCCGACTCGTCGGATCTCGAGCACTACTACCAGTTCATGTGCGACACCCGCGAGCCGTGCATACAGGGAATCTTTCCCTGGATGACCGAGGACCGGAGCTTCCGCTCCATCGAAGGCGCGCTGCAGGTGACCGCGCGGGAGCTTCCGCACGCCAATGTCGTGCGGATCCACGTGCCGTGGGAGCCGCTCTTCGACCGGCTGCCCTTCTCCCGCAAGGCCGACAACCTCTGGCGCCTCTCGGTCATCCGCTGGGCGGCCACCGGCGGGCAGACGTGGGGCGGCAATGTCCACCAGCAGACCTCCTGCGGCTACCTGCGCTTCCCCGACTTCACGCCCGAACAGCGCGCGGCCATGATGCGCCACTGCCTCGGCAGGGCCTGGGAGCGCTACCAGACGGTGCTGGCCGCGAAGGATGTCAGTCCCGCCTTCGTGCCGCTGAGCGGCCGCCGGCGTCCCGCGTTCTTCCTCGACGACCTGGAGCGGAATCCGCACACGTTCATCAACGTCAACGAGGATGTCGCCTTCCGCGCGGCCTGGCTGGACGGGGCCGTGGCGGCCCGCAACGCCCTCGGCGCGGGTTTGGCCGCCTTCGACACGTTGCCGCCGGCGGAGCAGGCCGCCTTCTACACGCGGGCCAGCGACATGCTCTTCAACTTCCGGTACGACATCGAGCAGGCCTACGGCGCGTACCAGACGGATTTGATCTTCGGGGAGGAGCAGGGAGCGCCATGAAACACCATATCCATCTTGCCGTCCTGATGGCCCTGGCGCTGACCGGGCGCGGCGCCGAGCCGCCGGCCGCGGCCGCCGCGGCACCCGAAAGCGCCGCGGATGCGGCGATCCGGTTGGCCGCCGCCTACGCGGCGCGCCTCCAGGATCTCGACGGGGCGCTGAAGTCCAACGACCTCGCGCGCGCGCGGATGGCGGGCGACGCCCTGCTGGCGCTGGCCGACGCGCCCGTGCCGCCCGGCTTCCGCGGGCGTCCGCCCTGGAAGGCGCGGATCCCCGCGCTCCAGGATCTCATCGGCAAGTTCCAGAAGTTGAAGCTCTTCGGCGCGGCCGAGACCGGCCGCTACTACGAGCAGTTGCTTGGCGCACTCGAGGGGCGCGAGCGTGAGCTGGCGGTCATCCGCCACGCCACGTTCCGCTACACTTACGCGCTGGGAGAAGATGCGGAACTGCTGGCCGCGATAGATAAATCCATCGCTTCGCCCCTGCTGCAGCCGGTCGACCGCGTCAAGGCCTGCCTCGATCGGGCGGCGCTGTGCGACTACGACGACTACGACGACTATCGGGAGCGGGCGCTGGCCTTCGCGGCGGACGATGCCGATCTGCGGGCCACCGTCTACAGCGCCGGTTTCAATACCGTGCGGCAGCGCGGCAGGGAGGCCGTGCTGCGGGATCTGCGCGCGGCCATGGCCGATCCCGTCCTGAAGCCGCGCCTGCTGGCCGCGGGCCGCGGGCAAGCCGCCGCCTTCGCCCGGCCGATCATCGCGGCACTGAACAGCCTGAAGCTCCACGACGAGGGTCTTGCGTTCCTGGAGGCCTGCGTCACGAACAGCCCGGCGCCTGCGGAGGTGTCGCTGGCCAGAGAGCTGATGGCCGGCATCCACCTGCAGAAGGCCCGGCGCTACTACGCATCCGAGAGCCCGCTCCAACTGAATCGCGCCCTCGCTTGTTTAACGCGCGCCATCGAAACCCTGCCGGAAGACAATGCCGCCGGTCTAATGAAGCTCCTGCTCCAGCGCATGGACGTGGCCAACCGGATGAACCGGCGCGCGCAGGTCGAGGCCGACGCCGCGCAGCTTGAGAAGCGGCTGGCCGGCCTGCGCGAGCAGTGGGTCGCCGAGTCCGGCTATCTCCGCGGGCTCGCCGCCTACAACGCCGGAGCGTATGCCGACGCGCGCGCCCGCTTCGGGGAGATTCCGCTGGAGAAGGGGAACAGGCTCCGCAAGGTCCACATCCTGGACTACCTGATCAGGAGCTGCTGCGCGCTGGAGGACTACGAGGCGGCCCTGGCCTACCGGCCGGCCTTCGAGGAGGCCAACCGGAACTGGGGCGACCTGTGGTGCAGCTTTCTCGGCGCGGGATTCGACACGGAGCGCTACGCAGCCTTCTTCAAGAG
>CAYPJN010000245.1:0-4776 GCA_964411055.1 uncultured Lentisphaerales bacterium
CGATCGTGCTCGTGCCGGAGATCGCGCTGACGCCGCAGACCGTGCAGCGCTTCGCCGGACGCTTCGGTGGTCAGGTGGCCGTGCTGCACAGCGCGCTGGGCGACGGCGAGCGCTTCGACGAGTGGCAGCGCATCCGCCGCGGCGCGGCGCGCGTCGTCGTCGGCCCGCGCTCGGCGGTCTTCGCCCCCGTCGAGAGGCTGGGGCTCATCGTTGTCGACGAGGAGCACGAGCCAAGCTACAAGCAGGACGAGACGCCGCGCTACCACGCGCGCGACGCGGCCGTCATGCGCGGCCACATCGAGCGCTGCGCGGTGGTGCTGGGATCCGCCACGCCGGCCCTCGAGTCCTGGCGCAATGTGCGGCGCGGCAAGTACGCCGCCGCGCGCCTCACCCGCCGCGCCGACCACGCCGCCATGCCCGTGGTGCAGGTGGTCGACATGCGGCGCGAGCAGGCTCAAAGCGGCCACGTGCAGGTCTTCTCGAAAATCCTGCTCGACGCCATCGGCGAGCGCCTCAAGCGCGGCGAGCAGACGATGCTCTTCCTGAACCGCCGCGGCTTCGCCACCTCGCTCGTCTGTCCCGCGTGCGGCTTCGTAGCGGCCTGCTCCGCCTGCGACATCGCCTTCACCTACCACCGCGCCGACGACTGCCTGCGCTGCCACATCTGCGGCGCCTGGCAGCGCCCGGCGCCCGACTGCCCGGCCTGCCACGACCCAGCCTTCCGCTACGCGGGCTTCGGCACGCAGCGCATCGAGCAGATCGTCGGGCGCTGTTTCCCGGCGGCGCGCCTCGGGCGCATGGACGCCGACTCGACCTCGCGCAAGCTGAGCCACGACGACATCCTCGGCGCCTTCCGCGCCGGCCGCACCGACATCCTGATCGGCACGCAGATGATCGCCAAGGGGCTCCACTTCCCGAACGTGACGCTCGTCGGCATCGTGCTGGCCGACTCGAGCCTGCACCTGCCCGACTTCCGCGCCGGCGAGCGCACCTTCCAGCTCCTGGCGCAGGTGGCGGGCCGCACGGGCCGCGGCGCCACGGCCGGCGAGGTGGTCATCCAAACCTACACGCCCGGCCATCCCGCCGTGACCGCCGCCTGCACCGAGGACTTCGAGACCTTCGCCAACGGCGAGCTGCCCGTCCGCGAGCGTCTCGGATATCCGCCCTACACCCATCTGGCGTGCCTCACGCTGCGCGGCGCCGACGCCCAGCGCACGGCCTTCACGGCCGAGGCGCTCGCGCGCCGGCTGGCGGAGCAGGGCGGCGGCGGCCTGGTAGTCTCGGAGGCGGTGCCCGCCCCGCTGGCCAAGGCTCGCAATCAGTACCGTTTCCAGATCATCCTGCGCGCGCCCGCCGCGCGGATGATCGCCGGCGCCCTGCGCCGCGCCCTGCGCGCCGAGCGTCTGCCGGAGGGCGTGCATCTCGCGGCCGACATCGACGCCGTCAGCCTCCTGTAGATTACGCGTTGAATAACGCTGCCGATAGCAACGCTGAAATATCGCTGCAAAATACACTTGTGTTTCCAAACCCAATACGCAATAATACGTTTTAACGTTGGAGGAAACCATGTCTGCATTGATGAAAACGCTCCAGAGCGAGATCTCCCGTCTGGCCCGCAAGGAAACGAGAACGTCAACCCATGCTCTTCGCAAGTCGGCTGGCGCGTCGCGTCGCGCCCTGGCTGAGTTGAAGTGTCGCGTGGACGAGCTTGAACGGCAGATTAAGGCCTTCGGCGCGCTCCGGGCGGAGACGCCGCAGGCGGCGTCCGATGGCGAGACCGTCGAAGGCACGCGCGGCATCAGCGGCAAGGGCGTCCGCGGGCTGCGCCGTAAACTGGGCCTCACGCAGGGGGCCTTCGCCAAGCTGGTGGGCGTCACGCCGCACGGCGTCTTTCTCTGGGAACACAAGAACGGTATGCTAAAGGTGCGTGGAGCGCCCGGCCAGGCACTGCTGGCTCTGCGGGAGATGACGCCGGGCAAGGTCAAGAAGCTGATGGCGGAGAAGGGCATCGCGCCGGCAAGCCGGAAGCGCCAAGTGGCCAAGAAGTGACTTCTGTCACGGGCGCCTGATTCCTTGACCTGAACGCCGCGGCGTTGCTAAGATCGTAGGCATGCAGTCACTCGTGGTCTTGGCCTATCTGGATCCGGGCACCGGCAGCGTGGTCATCCAGGCTGTCGTGGGCTCTCTGCTGGGCGCCCTGCTGGTCATCAAACTCTACTGGCGCAAGATTATCTCGTTCCTGACGGGACGCAAGCCTCCGGCCGACACTGGCGACGACACCGGCCCCGCGCCCGACCGGAATGTTCGTTGACCCCGGCAGCGGAGCGCGGGAGCAGATGCCAGGAGAGCGTATTGGCGGATCCTTCCGCGACCCCAGCGGTTTCGTATTCACACGCGGAACGGACCTCTACCGCCAGGTCAACGCCGGCTATGGCGCGACCTTCGACGCCGTCGCCGCGTCCGGGCTTTTCGATTGTCTCTGGGATGCGGGGCTGCTGGTGCGCCACGAGGCGGCCGACCTTTCCATGGCGTCCGAACCGTCGCTCGCCTGCCGGGTCATTCAGCCGCAGCGCGTGCCGTTTGTCTCCTTCCCCTACGAGTGGTCCTTCGGCATGTACCAGGCCGCGGCACTGGCCACGCTGGAGATCCAATCGCTCGCCCTCTCCCGCGGCTTCACGCTCAAGGATGCCTCGGCCTACAACATCCAGTTTGTCGACGGCCGCCCGATTCTCATTGACACCCTGAGCTTCGATCGCCGCCAGGAGGGGCGGCCGTGGGTTGCCTATCGGCAGTTCTGCCAGCACTTCCTGGCGCCCCTGGCGCTTATGGCGCGCGTCGACATCCGTATGGGGACGCTGATGAGGAGCTGCATCGACGGCGTGCCCCTCGATCTCGCCGCGCGCCTGCTGCGCGGCCGCGCGCGGTGGAATCCGGGCCTGTTGATGCACATTCACCTGCACGCCCGCAGCCAGCGGCGCCACGCGGCCGACGCGGCGCGCGCTCCGTCGGCGGCGCCCGTCATCGGCACGTTGCAGCTCCGGGGCATTTTGGAGAACCTGCGCAACACGGTACGAAAACTCGACTGGCGGCCGGACGACACGGAGTGGGCCGACTACTACACCTTCACCAACTACAGCGACGCGGCCTTTGCCGCCAAGCGGGCGGCGGTCGAGGCGCTGATCGCGAAAGCCGCGCCGGCGCAGGTCTGGGATCTGGGCGCCAACAACGGCGCCTTCACGCGGCTTGCCTCGCGCCGCGGCATTCCGTCCGTGGCCTTCGACCTCGATCCGGCGGCGGTCGAGCGGAACTTCCGCATGATCCGCCACGACGGCGAGCGCAACCTGCTGCCGCTCGTGATGGATCTGGCGAATCCGAGTCCGGCGCTCGGCTGGGCCGGCGAGGAACGCGAGAGCCTGCGGCAGCGTGGCCCCGTCGATCTGGTCCTGGCCCTCGCGCTAATCCACCATCTCGCCATCGGCAACAACGTGCCGCTGGAGCAGATTGCCGACTACCTCGCCAGCCTCTGCCGGCACCTCGTCATCGAGTTCGTGCCCAAGGAGGACTCGCAGGTGGCGCGGCTACTCGCCACGCGTCCCGACATATTTTCCGACTACACGCCGGACGGCTTCGAACGTGCCTTTGCGCGCCGCTTCGAGATCCTCGAACGCCATCCGGTGGCCGAGAGCCGCCGGACGCTCTTCCTCATGCGCCAACTGGCCAACTCTGCAACTAGGTGCGTGTTCGCAGGATAAAAATTTTGTCCAGGGACATTCCTAAGCTAATCATCCTTGGTTCTGCGGCGGCGGAGGGCCTGCCGGCCTTCTTCTGCGGATGCCAGGTATGTACTGACGCGCGCAAGGTGGGCGGCAAGGAAATTCGCAACCGCACCAGCTACAATTTCGGCGGCAAGCTGCAGATCGACTTCGGCCCCGACATCATGCAGGCGTTTCAGCGCTATGAGGAGGTGAGCCGCACGCGTCACGTCATCATAACTCACGCCCATGAGGATCACTTCGCGCCGTTCGAGCTGCAGTACAAGGCGCAGGGGTTCTCGCAGACGCCATCCTCGGACGTTCTGACGCTCTACGGAACCGATGCCGTCTACAACCGTCTCGCCGGCGTGCGTAAAGGGATGTCCGGCGCGGAGACCAGTCCCGAAATCCTGGCCGGGATCGGCCTCGCCTTCAGGGAGATTAGGCCGTTCGAGCCTTTCGACATACCTTCGATCGGCGCGCACATCGTCCCCCTGCGCGCCAATCACGATCCGCGGTCCAATCCGGTTATCTACATCGCCACCATGGATGGCCGTTCGGTTCTTATCGGCAACGACACCGGCGTGTTTCCGCAGGAGACGAGGGATTTTCTCGCATCGATGCCTCCGGTCAGGCTCGACGTCGCCATTCTCGACGACTGCGCGTGTCTCTGGCCCTGGCGCGACGGACATATGGGTGGCGAGTCGGTCATCGAAATGTTCGATTTCCTGCAGTCGCTCGGTTTCGTCACGGAAAGAACCGCGAAGGTTGTGAACCATTTCTCTCACAATCCGAACATGTCGCATGTCCGGCTCGAGGAGTTCTGGTTTCCGAAAGGCATCCTCGTCGGCTACGACGGCATGGTGTTGTAGGCGAGCCGCTGCCCGGTGGCCAATAAATTCGGCCACCCATGAAGATAACATCATATTTTTCTGGCAAATTAACGGCAAATTAACAAAAAAATAACAAAAAAATATTTTGCGCGGGGGGTTGACTTGGGGCGGGGGAGTTGGTAATTTACGCG
>CAYPJN010000246.1:0-4753 GCA_964411055.1 uncultured Lentisphaerales bacterium
AGCCTTCGCCGCCGAGGAGCGTCGAGAGCGGCGGGAGGACGACCTTCTTGAAGTTGATCTCGCTGCCCCAGTTGCCGGTGGAGGTCTTACTGAAGAGCGGCACGACACCGCCGCCGTTCTGCCGCAGCTCCCTGGCGTTGACGACGAGCGTGGAGTTCGTCACATTGATGTTGTTGGCGACTACCCGGAACGGGGCCGCGGACCAGACCTCGTTGGTCGTCGCAGGCACGTCGAACTGGTATGTGTATTGGGCGGAGAGCGGCACACGGCACATGACGACGGGCTTCGTGCCGCTCAGGCGCATCGTGATCCCCTTCGCGGTGCCGGTGTCCACGGACGTGGTTCGACCAAAATCGAGCGTTCCGTCGTGTACGTGGAGAACGTTGTTGGTGCCCGTGGAATTGACGCTGCAATAGAAAGTCGAATCGACTAAGAGAGAGGCGCCGTCGCGGATGTTGAACGTGCAGTCTTTGCCCGTGCCCCAGTAGGCCTGATGATCCCACTCCTTCCTGCTGCCGCCGCTCAGCGTGGCGACGTTGCTGGTGCCGACAAAGAAGTATTTTCCTTGCTGCCACATGTCTCCGACGGCGCAATCGATGATCGCGATGGACGATGAGGCCGAGGCGCTGGTAAAGGTCGGGAAGTATCCCGGGTTGGCGGTCAATCCGCGGAAGAGGTAACTCCCCTTCTCGGCGTAGGGGTTTGGGAAAACACCGGTGAGGGCGGAATCGATGAAGTTCATGACGGCGTTGGAATAGACGTAGAAATACGCCGCGTTGACGAGACTGAGGGCGGCGCCGTTCGTGAAGACGAGGGCGCAGGATGGATGCACACGGAAGTATTTCGTATAAGTCTGCGCTCCGTCGACGGTCGCTCCCGTCACAAGCATCCGGCAACCCGGCAGGACGGCGCTGCCGACCGTGAAGTTGAAATTTATCATCGCGCGTTGCCGGAAGGTGCCGTTCGTCAGCGTGAAAAGGGCGGGAAGCTCCTGCGTGAAGTTGTCGAGTTGGATGGTGTTGCCGTTGAGGTTGAACGTCGCGTCGCCGTCGCCAACAAGCAGGAGCGATGCCATGGAGAAGGGGGTTGCTGTCGTGTAGGTGCTCGCGACGGTGTTCGAGAAGGTCACGGCGTCGATTTCCGTGGGCAGGCACTCGTTGAACCAGTTCGTGGGGTTGTCGAGCCGGAAGTCGCCGGCCTCACCGGTCCAGGCGTTCTTGCCGCGCACGGAGTTTTCCTGGGCGAAATAACAGACGAGGTCGCGGGCCTGCGTGAAGTCGAGCGTGATCTCGGACGAGGTCCTGCTGGCCGTCGGGAGGTCGCCGGTCCAGACATAGAACATGTAGCCTTCTTCCGGCGTCGCCGTCAGAGTCAGGGCCGGGCTATCCTCGTTGCCCCACGCCTCGAGCGTCGAGACGGTTCCGGGTCCGACGACAGTGACCTTGATGCGCTCCTCCTCGCGCCAGAGCCAGCGCACCTCGTTGTACAGGTTGGTCTCAAGCTCGGTTTGCGTGTAGGCATAGGACGTGGACGAACCGGAATCGAGGAGGGTGCGCGCTGCGTTCACCGTGGACACCGCATAGTGGACATAGCCGGAGGGACAGACGCGCCAGGTGTCGGACTGGTAGATATAGTTCGTGCCGGTCGTGACGTAGAGGTTGGTCACGGTTCCGACGGGGAACTCATAGTCGCCGTATGGCGGCGAGACGGCGCCGTACTGGGTTTCGGTTCTCGTTCCTATAATGCTGCAGGCCGTCGCGGCCGAACGCCCGTCCTCGTGCAGATAGAGCGACATGTCGCCGGGATCCGCGGGATTGTTCACGCCGTTGATCGTGAACGTGCCGCCATAGCCGCCGGAGCTATTCCCGGCGCGGAGCTCGAAGTCGTAGTAGCCGGCTTCGGGGGCGGTGAAGTAGTACGTGCCGCCCGCGTTCAACGGGACGACCACCGTTCCATCGATTTTGAGGTATTCCCAGTCATCGCAAGCGAGGTAGAATTTGTTGGAACCGGCGGGAAGGCGGATCTTGCCCCAGTAGATGTAATAGGTTGTCGAGGCTGCGGTCGAGAGGGGGTAGGGCCTCAGATAGGTGTTCGTGACCGCGGGCCACGTGTCGGCCGAGAAACTGCCGCTCACCGAACCGCCGTAGAGTCCGGGGACGCTGACGGCGGACGCGGTCTGCAGCACGGCGGCGAAAAGAAGGCCGACGGCAAGCAGCAGGCCCAACGGCTTCACAAACTTCATGGCGATCAGCTTCATGGCTGAATCTCCTGTGGCGTAGATTTCCAAGCTCCCCCAGACACCCGCCAGTTCCGGGCGCGAGCCTGGCAAAATCGGCGCTAGTCGCTTCCTTCAGCACAAAATGCAGTTTACCTCCCCCTCCCCCGGGATGCAAGAACGCACATAATCAAGGGAAAGCTACGGATCTCGCGGATGGCGCGGGAAGATTTTTACAGCGAGCCGCAGCGCCGGGGAGTGTTTAATGCAGAGGGGAAAGGTGGGGCAGGAATTCCTGCCTGCCACGTGGCCGATGACGAAGGGTGCGATGGATCCGCAAAACCTTTTGCGGCCCCATCGGCATTTCCATGCTCGCCCCTCGTGGCCAACCGAACACACGGTTGACGCCCCCCGCTCAAAGAGCATATGCTTCACACCGTCATGCAGAGGTGGCGCTCAGGGGAGTCCGCGGGGGGGGGGGGGTAGAGATGCGTTCGCGCGAACCATGAACGGCCCGATAACCCGCCAATCTCAAGCATCTCACACGGAATACAGTATGCTGTTTGCCCGCAGTCAGTGTCGGCACCAAAGAAGGAACGCATCCGATGAGCAGCGCGCAGAACCGAATCACCTTTCAGAGACTCCGCCCCACCGCGGACGCCGGACGCCGGGCGCTCCGCAATCCGGAACGCGGGCTACGGTTCGAGATCGGGACCGGTCGGCTCGACAGCGATGAGGTCAAGCAAGGCGCGGACGCCGCGCACTGGCCCTTTCAGGCCTGGCTGGACGACGGCGTCTCGGTCGGCCAGGGTTATTGCTACTTGACGCAATTCCACGACGCGCCGATCTCGGACGAGAAGCTGGTCGCCATCCAGCGCGATTTCGACCGCCTCCGCGAGCTCCGGCTGGGCGCCAAGTTCCTGCTGCGCTTCGCCTACGAATTCGATGGCGTGACACACGGCCCGACGGCGGAACAGATCTGCCGGCACATGCAGCAGTTGAAGCCCGTGCTCGACCGCAACTGGGACGTGATCTACGTGCTGCAGATCGGCTGGGTCGGCCTATGGGGCGAGTTCCATACCGCGATCCACGAGACCGAGAAGGATCCCGCCAAGACGGCGATGATCGTCCGCGGCACGCTCGACCTCCTGCCGCCCGACCGCTTCACCATGATGCGGCGGATGGCCTACAAGCGCCGGAACCTCGACTACCTCGGTTGCCTGGAGGAGGTTACGGCCGCGACGGCCTTCTCGCAGCGCCCGGCGGCCAAGATCGGTTTTTTCAACGACGGCACCCTCGCCAATGCCAGCGACGGCTGCACCTTTCCCGATCCACCGCTCTTCGCGGCGCCGGGCAACTGGGAATTCGACTACCTCGTCCGCGAGGCGCCCTTCCTGCCCGTGGACGGGGAACTGTTCTGGTCGGGACAGGTTCCGGCGTCGGATCCGGAAAGCCCGCGCCCGTACCATGGGCTCGACCTGACCTACAGTGCCGCGCTTCCGCCTGCATCACTATTCGACCTTCAGCTACGTGCATGGCTTCTCCGGGCTCGAGAAACCGGTCTATGGCGTGATCGACGCCTGGAAGGAGACGCCGATCACGGCGGAGGAACTCGACGCCGGGCGCCTCCCCTTTTCCCCCGACTATTTCGACGGCGCTCCACGCACCGCCTTCGAATACATCCGCGACCACCTCGGCTACCGCCTGGAGGCGCAGCAGGCGCGTTTCGACAGCCGTGTGCCGGCCGGCGGCCGGCTGCGGATCGAGCTGACCCTGATCAACCGCGGGTTCGCGGCGCCGGTCAATCCGCGGGAAATCTATTTCGTGCTCAGTCACGACCGCGGGGAGCATCTCGAGATTCCGACCGGCGTCAACGCGCAGTCCCTCCAGCCCTATCAGCCGGGTGATCCGGCCTTCACGCCGCTGCAACACCGGATCGCAGTCGACGCAGTCCTCCCCGCCAGCCTGCCGACGGGCGAATGGATCCTCGCCCTCTGGATGCCGGATGCGCGGGAGTCCCTGCGCCTCCGGGCCGATTACGCGATCCGCCTGGCGAACAACCTCGTCTGGTGCGACCTGGGCGGCCGCGGCGTCAACCCGCTCGGCACCCTTCAGGTGACCCGCGCCGGAAACACCTGATGATGCTTGGCGTATGCCGCGCATGTAATCGGCTAGCCACAGGGGGGCGCGGGGGGCGCATGGAGGAGCGGGCGGCAGTTGCAGGCAACGCGTCACACTGTACACGCCCTTGCCCCGTTTAACCGGGCCTGAAGGCCCTCGCATACTTCCGGCTGAAGCCGGTACTCCGACGGGGAGGTCAGTGCCGGTGAACCCTCGCGCCGGAGTCCCGCCTTCAGGCGGAAGCCGTCCAGGGGCTTCAGCCCCGCCCTCGCTGGCCCATGGGCCCATCAGCATTCCGCCCACCTATCACGCGCTCTTTCTCTAGCGGTGCCTGCTACGCGGGCCTGACGGTGCAGACGGGCCCATCGGTGGGGCGAGTTGTCCCCAGCGAGCCGCCGCGCGGGGAATTTAACGCAG
>CAYPJN010000247.1:0-4730 GCA_964411055.1 uncultured Lentisphaerales bacterium
CCTCTCAGCATGCGCTTCCCGCGCCCCCCCTGTGGCTAGCCGATTACGGCCGCGGGCTATTGACTGCCACGGGGAGGATACGGAAGCGTCACTCCTCGGCAAAGACCAGCGATAGGTCGCCGAGGCACAGCGTCCCGATGAACTCGGCCTCAACGCGGAAGCGCACGCGTCCGGTGGCGGCGCCGAGGGCCTGCTTGCGCTTGTCCATGATGCGCCGCGTCTCCTCCCATACCTGCTTGCGGTCGAGCGACAGGTCGAAGTTGAGCACGATCCGCTCGCGCTTCTGGCCGTCGCCGTCGCGCTCGTCGGACACCACGACCACCTTCACCGTGCCGACGAAGTCCTCGCCCCGCAGGGCGCTGAGCCGGGCGCGCAGCCTTCCATCCGCGACACCGTTCATCACCCATGCCGGCGCCTCGAGCCGGAACGCGGCGTGCCGCGTGTGGACCAGCCGCAGGCGCGGCGAGGGACCCGCGCCGCCGCGCTCCACGGTCAGCGTCTGCTCCCTCGGGCGCGCCAGGTGGTAGCGCCAACCCTCCAGCACGGTGTCCGCGAGACTTTCTGGCAGCGGCGGCAGCAGGTTGCCAGCGATATCCGACGGCACGACCGCCTCGCGCGCCGGCAGCGGCTCTTCCGGGAAGGCCACCTCCGCCGCCGCGCTCCCGCGCAGGGCGACGGCGGCGGCCACGCCCCCCATGAGCGCCGCCAGCAGCAGGCCGGCCGCCGCCGCCTTGCGCCAGCGCCGGTTGCTACGGCGCAGGCGCTGCAGGTCGCGCGACTCCTTCACGCCGCGCGCCATCTGCGCCGCGGTCTCGGAGGGATCGAACTCGAGCTGCTCGCGGACGGGCCGCCGCAGCTTCAGGGGGTCGCGGTCGAGGAGCGGCACCAACCGATCTTCCAGCCCGGCCGCCTGCACCGCCAGCTGCAGATCCTCGTAGTCGAAGGGCACGCGCCGGAAGCGCACGGCCTGCTCCTCGACATCGTAGAGGCAGTAGCCGGCGCGGGGATCGTCGTCGCGCGGATAGCCGACCGAGCCGACGTTGACGATGTAGCGCTTGCCCTCCTCCAGGACGAAATCCTCGGCCGGCAGGGGATGCGGCACGCCGCTGGCGCCGCGCACGAAGAGCCCGGGGATGTGCGAATGCCCGACAAACACAAGCGGATCGTCCGTCGCCTCCCACGTGGGCGCCGTGTCCGCCGGATCCACCAGGTAGTTGAACGCGCCGGGCCGGCCGAGCTCTCCATGCACGCAGGAGAAGCCCGCGCCCCGCAGCGTCAGGGAGGCCGTGGAGAGGAACGCCCGGCCCCTGCGCGAGACGCGCCCCGCGCTCCATTCGATCATCGCGCGCGCATGGTGGTTGAAGCGCTCGGGCGACAGCTTGCCGCAGACCACGGCATCGTGGTTGCCCATGACCAGCGCGTCCACGTGGCGGTAGACCGAGGCCAGCACCTCGCCGGGTTGCGGTCCGTACCCGACAACGTCCCCCAGGCAGACGATGCGATCGGCGCCCAGGCTGGCGAGGTCGGCCAGCACGGCCTTCCAGGCGGGAAGGTTGGCATGCAGGTCGGAGACGATGGCGTAGCGCATGGTTATGGAAGCATAACACTTGCCTTTCACGGGTGTAAAAGCTAATTTCCACGCATGAAAAGCGAAAACCCGGATTCGCGCGGGGATGCCGGCGAACAGCTCGCAGGCTGGCTGCAGGCAGCCTTTGAAAAGGCCTTCGGCACAGCCGCCGGCGCGACGCGCCTGCAGGTGCGGCCAGCCACCGATCCCGCCTTCGGCGACTTCCAGTGCAACGAGGCCATGGGCCTGGCGCGGACGCTCCGCCTGCCGCCGCGCGCCATCGCCGAGCGCATCGTCGCGGCGCTCGAAACCGACGGCGCACCGGCCACCGCCACCATCGCCGGCCCCGGCTTCATCAACCTGGCGGTCGCGCCCGGCTGGCTGGCCGGACGGCTCGCGGCCCTCGCCGCCGCCCCGCGCCTGGGCATCCCCGACGCCGGCCGCGGCCGCGTGGTCGTCATCGACTACTCGAGCCCCAACGTCGCCAAGCCGATGCACATCGGCCACATCCGCTCGACAATCATAGGCAATGCCCTCCACCGCCTCTACCAGGCGCTGGGATACAAGGTCGTGGCCGACAACCATCTCGGCGACTGGGGCACGCAGTTCGGCATCCTGATACGCGGCTTCCGCGACTTTGCCGACCCCGCGCGGCTGCGCGAGGCGCCGATCGAGGAGCTGGAGCGCGTCTACAAGACGAGCTACGCGCGCACCACGGAGGATCCCGCCTGGCTCGACGCCTGCCGCGCGGAGCTGGTCAAGCTGCAGCAGGGCGATCCGGAGAACCGCGCCCTGTGGCGCCAGTTCATCGACCTGAGCCTGCGCGAGTTCAACCGCATCTACGAGCGGCTCGGCGTGGCCTTCGACCTCTGCCGCGGCGAGAGCTACTACAACGACCAGCTGGCGGCGACCGTCGCGCTGCTCGAGGAGCGGGGGCTGGCACGGGAGAGCGAGGGCGCCCTCGTCGTGCCGCTCGAGGACGAGGGGATGCCCGTCTGCATCGTCCGCAAGAGCGACGGCGGCTTCAACTACGCGACCACCGACATCGCCACCGTGCGCAACCGCGAGGCCGAGTTCCGGCCCGAGCGCATCGTCTACGTCACGGACGAGCGGCAGCAGCTCCACTTCCGCCAGTTCTTCGCCGTCTGCCGCAAGCTGGGCTGCACGACGCGCCTAGAGCATGTCTGGTTCGGGCTGATGCGCCTTCCCGAAGGCACCTTCTCGACGCGCCAGGGCAACGTCATCCGCCTCGAGACGCTGCTCGACGAGGCCGAGCGCCGCGCCCTGGCCATCATCCGGTCATCGTCGCCGGAGATGCCGCCGGAGCGGCAGCAGGCGCTGGCACGCGACATCGGCATCGGCGCGGTGAAGTACGCCGACCTGAGCCACGATCCGCAGAACATGATCGTCTTCGACTGGGACCGCGCCCTGGCGCTCGACGGCAACTCCGGTCCCTACCTGCAGTACGCCTACGCGCGCATCCGCAGCCTGCTCGACAAGTATGCCGCCGCCTGTCCCGGTTGCGACCACGCCGCCGCGCCGCTGCTGCTGGACGAGCCCGTCGAGCGGCAGCTCGCGCTGCAGATCCTGCAGTATCCCGCCGCCGTCGTCCGCGCCGCCGAATCGTGCAAGCCGAGCCTGCTGGCCGACCACCTCTTCGCGCTGGCGCAGCTCTACAGCAGCTTCTACCAGCGCTTTCCGATCCTCAAGGCCGCCGCCGACGTGCGCGACAGCCGCGCGCGGCTCTGCGCGCTGGTGGCCCAGGTGCTGCGCGAGGGTCTCGGGCTGCTGGGCATCGCCACGCCCGAGCGCATCTGAGCGTTGAGAGTTAAACGTTCAGCGTTCAGCGTTCAGCGTTCTTCTCTCCACTTCGTGCTCTTCGTGCTATTCGTGGTGAATAACCACTAGGTCTCCGGGCCGGACGTCCGGGAAGTCCGGCCCCACCGCTGCAGGCAGCATACACTCAGTCGCCGGGGTAGCCCTGCGGATTCATCGACTGCCAGCGCCAGGCGTCGGCGCACATCTCCCGGATGCCGCGCGCCGCCTCCCAGCCCAGCAGCTCGCGGGCGCGGGCGGGGTCGGCGTAGCAGGTCGCGACGTCGCCGGGACGGCGCGGCGCGATCTCATATGGCACGGGCCGTCCGCTGGCCTGCTCGAAGGCCCGCACCATGTCGAGCACGCTGTAGCCATGCCCCGTGCCGAGGTTCACCGTCAGCAGCTCACCGGGATGCTCCGCCAGCCGCCGCAGGGCCGCCAGGTGTCCGAGCGCCAGGTCCACGACGTGGATGTAGTCGCGCACGCCCGTGCCGTCGGGCGTCGGGTAGTCGTTGCCGAAGACGCGCAGCCGCTTCAGCTTGCCTACGGCCACCTGCGAGACGAAGGGCAGCAGGTTGTTGGGAATGCCGTTGGGATCCTCGCCTATGCGCCCGCTGGCGTGGGCGCCCACGGGGTTGAAGTAGCGCAGCAGCGCGATGCCCATGTCGGCCTGCGCGTGGTGGATGTCGCGGAGCATCTCCTCGATCATGAGCTTGGTGCGTCCGTAGGGATTCGTCGCGCTGAGCGGGAAATCCTCGCGGATGGGCACGGTCTCGGGCACGCCGTAGACCGTGGCCGACGAGCTGAAGACGAGGTTGCGGACGCCGTGCTCGCGCATCGATCCGAGCAGCTCGATCGTGCTGCAGAGGTTGTTGCGGTAGTAGCGCAGGGGGATCGAGACCGACTCGCCGACCGCCTTGAGGCCGGCGAAATGGATCACCGCGTCTACCGGCCGCGCCGCCATGACCGCGTCGAGGGCCGGACGGTCAAGCAGGTCGATGCGGTGGAAGACGGGGGCGCGTCCCGCGAGTTCTGTGATGCGCCGCACCGCCTCGGGCTTGCTGTTGACGAGGCTGTCGACAATCGTGACATCCTCGCCGCGGGCCAGGAGTTCCACGACGGTATGGCTGCCGATATAGCCGGCGCCGCCGGTTACCAGAACGTGCATAGATCAGTGCCTTTCGCGGCCGCGGCTTCCGTGCGCGGCCCGTGGCAGCGTAATGTAGCCGGAAACCCTCACCCCTTCAAGCGCGTATTCGCAGAGGTCGCTGGAGGTCGCATCACTGCCCCGCCGCCGCCGCGGGCGCTGCGTATCGGGACAGGGATCGGGACACGACGACCAAGTGCA
>CAYPJN010000248.1:0-4728 GCA_964411055.1 uncultured Lentisphaerales bacterium
ACGGGGCGCACTTGCCGCACGACTCCTCCTGGACGAACTCGATGAAGAAGCGCGCCACGTCCACCATGCAGGTGTTCTCGTCCATGACGATCAGGCCGCCCGAGCCCATGATCGCGCCAAGCTCGGCCAGCGGCTCGTAATCCAGCGGGACGTTCAGGTGGTCGCGCGGAATGCAGCCGCCCGACGGTCCGCCGATCTGCGCCGCCTTGAAATGGCGGTTGTTGCGGATACCGCCGCCGATGTCGTAGATCACTTCGCCGAGCGGCGTGCCCACGGGCACCTCGACGAGACCCGTGTTGCGCACGGCGCCCGCGAGGGCGAAGACCTTGGTCCCCTTGCTCTTGGCGGTGCCGAACGAGGCGTACCAGGCGCCGCCCTTCAGGAGGATGGCCGGCACGTTGGCATAGGTCTCCACGTTGTTTAGCACGGTGGGGCGCTCCCAAAGCCCCTTCTGGGCCGGGAAGGGCGGGCGCGGGCGCGGCTCGCCGCGCCGTCCCTCGATCGACGCCATCAGCGCGGTCTCCTCGCCGCAGACGAAGGCGCCCGACCCCTTGCGGATCTCGAGATCGAAGGAAAAGTCCGTGCCCAGGATCAGCCGCCCCAGCAGGCCGCTGTCGCGGGCCTGGCCTATGGCCAGCGCGAGCCGCTCTACCGCCAGCGGATACTCGGCGCGCACATAGACGTAACCCTGCCGCGCGCCGACGGCGTAGGCCGCGACCACCATGCCCTCGATGACGCTGTGCGGATCGCCCTCCAGCACGCTGCGGTCCATGTAGGCGCCGGGGTCGCCCTCGTCGGCGTTGCAGAGCACGTACTTCACGCCGTCCGGCGAGGCGGCCTGCGCTGCCAGGTTCCACTTCATCCAAGTCGGGAAACCGGCGCCGCCCCGCCCGCGCAGGCCCGACTGCTTCATCTGCTCGATCACGTCGGCCGGCTTCATCTCCGTTAGAACGCGCGCCAGCGCGGCATAGCCGTCGCGCGCGACGTAGTCCTCGATGCATTCGGGGTTGATCCAGCCGCAGTTGCGCAGGACGATCTGCGTCTGCCGCTTGAAAAAGGGCAGGTCGTGGCGGCACGGCGCGGGCGTCTGGCCCGCGGCGTCGGTGACCAGCAGGCGCTCGACGCGCCGGCCGCCGACAAGGTGCGCGGCGACGATTTCGGCGGCGTCTCCCGGCTTGACGCCCTGGTAGAAGGTGCGGTCGTCGCCCACCAGCACGACCGGTCCCACAACGCACGGCCCCATGCATCCGGTCTCGACCAGCGCGACCTGCTTGCCGAGGCCCGCCTTGCCGATGGCTTCGCGCAGGGCGTCGCGTACCTCGCGGGCACCCGAGGCGAGGCAGCTCCCGCCGAAGCAGACGAGCACCTGCCGCGTGGCGGCGGCCGCCGCGGCGGGCTCCTTTTCGCGCAGCCGCCCGCGCCAGGCGGCGAGGTCGGCGGTGCTCTTCATCTTGCGCGGACGGGCGGTGCTCATGCGTGCTCCTTCTCCGCTTCGGCGGGCAGCGCGGCGCCGGCAAGGATACGGCTGACCAGTTCGCCCACGCGGGCCGGCTTGACGCGCTGGTGGACGGTGTCGTTGACCATCACCACCGGCGCCATGCCGCAGGCGCCGAAGCAGCGACCCACCTCGAGCGAGAAGAGGCGGTCGGGCGTGGTCTGGCCCACCTCGATGCCCAGCCGCTTGCGGAAGGCGTCGAGCACCTCCTTGCCGCCGCGGACGTAGCAGGCCGTGCCGAGGCAGACGCGCACCAGGTACTTGCCGCGCGGGTGCAGCGTGAAGAAGGAGTAGAAGGTGACCACGCCGGCCACCTCGCTGACCGTCTTGCCAAAGCCCTCGGCGACCCGGCGGATCACCGTCTCGGGCAGGTAGCCGTAGAGCGCCTGCGCGGTCTGCAGGGCGGGAATCAGCCCGCCCGGCTTGTCGCGGCACTCCGCGATGATCTCATCCAGGCGGGCCAGCAGTTCGTCGTCGGAAGGCTGCTCACGGGAACAGGCGCAGCCACACGGCGCGTCGGCAGCGGGTTGGTCAGTCATGCGCTTCTCCATACCGCCGCGGTCGGGGCCGCAAGCCCCCCGCCTGGCGGGTGAAACCACGGAAAGGCCCCGGACTGCTCGCCGGGGCCGGGCATTAGAGGACACCCTCTATGTAGTTCTCGAGGTTGCGGATCATGGCGATCTGCTCGGCGGAGATGAACTTCACCAGATCGCCCATGGAGATGAGGCCCACGAGTTTCTGCTCCTTGTCGATCACCGGCAGGTGGCGCACCCGCTTCTCGGTCATCAGCGCCAGGCACTGGTCAACGGTCATGTCCGGCAGAGCGCAGATGACCTTGCGCGTCATGACGGCCTGCACCGGTTCGGTGCGGGCCGACTTGCCGGCCAGCAGCACCCGCTGCAGCGCGTCGCGCTCGACGAAGATGCCCGCAATGCGGCCGCGCGAATTGAGGATCACCAGCGAACCGACATTCTTCTCGTCCATCAGCTTGACGGCATCGAAGACTGTCGCGGCCGGCGCGATTGTGAAGACCTCCCCGCCCTTGTCCATGAGAAGTTGGCTGATCAGTGTCTGCATTGTGCACCTCGTCTTTCGGTATTCTCACACGGAACATCGTCCGATGTCCCAGAAAGGCTTTTCCGAACCAGCACATCAAGCGACGTGCCGTACGGCCGCCATATAGCGCATCACCTATTCGCGGCAAGCCCTCCACCCAGATCATCACGGCACCACGTTATGCTATTTCAAGTAGTGTGTCAAGCGCCCAACTTGTTAGCGCAACTATAATTCCCCTCTGCTTGACGCCGCGGGCTCGCGGGCACATAATGCGCGGCGTTGTCATGTCTGACACCGTCAACCTCAAGCAACTGACGGCCGCAGCGCTGCACCAGGCTCTGGTTCCGATGGGCGTGACACCTTCCATGGCGCGGCGCATCCAGGCCGCCGTCCTGCGTCAGGGGCGCCTGCCATTCGACCGCTCCGATCTCTCCGCCGCGCTGCTGCGCCGCGTCGCCGCCGTCTCCCGCATCCCCGAATTGACGCGCCTCGGCGAGAGCGTCTCGGCGCGGGACGGCTTCCGGCGCCTGCTGCTGCGTGGCGATGGGCCCGAGCCCTTCGAGAGCGTCGCCATCCCCTTGTACCGCGACACGCCCAAGGCCCGGACCGTCGCCTGCGTCAGCAGCCAGGCCGGCTGCGCCATGGGCTGCGCCTTCTGCCGCACGGGCCGCCTCGGCTGGCAGCGCGACCTGGCGACCTGGGAGATCGTCGACCAGGTCATCCGCGTCGCGCAGGCCTCGCCAAGCCCGGTGCGCGGCGTCGTCTTCATGGGCATGGGCGAGGCCTTCCTGAACTACGAGGCGGCGCTGACCGCGGCGCAAATCCTCTCGGAGCCCTCGGGACTCGCCATCGCCGCCCGGGCGATCACCTTCTCGACCGTGGGCGTCGTCCCGGCCATCCGGCGCTTCGCCGCCGAGCGTCAACCCTACCGCCTTGTGGTCTCGCTGACCTCGGCCGACCCTGAACGACGGCGCTCACTGATGCCGGCGGAGGCGGCCTACCCGCTGGCGGAACTGCGCGACGCGCTGGCCGGCTATTGCGCCGCCGGCGGCGGGCGCGTGACGCTCGCCTGGACCCTGATCGCCGGATTCAACACGCGGGACGAGGACGCGCGGCAACTGGCCGACTGGATCGGCGACCTGCCGGTCCGCATCGACCTCATCGACGTCAACGACCCCGACGGGGTTTTTGTGCCTCCGGACGAGCCGGAACGGAATGCCTTCCGCGACTCACTGCGCCGCTGGGTGCGGGCGCCCGTCGCGCGCCGCTACAGCGGCGGCGCCGACATCGGCGCCGCCTGCGGGCTCCTGGCCGGCGAGGGAGGCGGGGGAGGCGGGAAAGGCGTGGGCAGGTAGGTATGCCTGCCCCACCGTGTGGCTGCGCACGCTCTCCCAATCGACCATCGACCATCAACCAACTGTTGCGGGGCGGGGCCGGCTGCGCTATAGTTGCACCATGCGGATCACGGGCGGGATGTATCGCGGACGGAAGATCGGTGTCCCGCGCGGCGACCGCGTGCGGCCGACGCAGGATCGTGTCCGCGAGGCGCTCTTCTCGATGCTCAGGGCCGAGGTGCCCGGCGCCCGCTTCCTCGATCTCTACGCGGGCAGCGGCGCGGTCGGCCTCGAGGCCCTCAGCCGGGGCGCCGCCCAGGTCATCTGGGTCGAGGGCGACCGCGAGGTGCACCGCACCACGCTGGCCAATGTCACCGCCCTGGCCGGCGAGGGGCAGCAGGTGGTCTGCTGCCCAGTCGAGCGCTGGCTGCGGCTGGCCGGCCGCGGACTGGCCGCCGGCCTGGTCTTCGCCGACCCGCCCTACTCGCGGGCCCGCGAGACGGGCCTGGCGGAACTGGCGGCGCAGGTGGCGCGGGAACGGGTCGTGGCGGTCGGCGGGTTGCTGATCGCCGAGCTGCCGCGGCAGGCGCCGACGGACACCTGGCCCGGATGGCGGCTCCTGCGGGACCGCGTCTACGGACACACACGGCTGGTGATCGGCCAGCTCATGGAACACGCATCATGATGAAGCGAATGGCAGTCTATCCGGGGACCTTCGATCCCCTTACGTACGGACATTTCGATCTGATCGAGCGTTCGGCCAGCATTTTTCCGCGGCTGCTCGTCGCGGTGGCGGCGATCACCAGCAAGGGCAACGGCATGTTCGGCCTCGAGGAGCGCATG
>CAYPJN010000249.1:0-4709 GCA_964411055.1 uncultured Lentisphaerales bacterium
CGCCGAGAAGCCCATGCTCAAGCCGCTGCCGCGCCACCCCTACGACTGCGCCTCGATCGGCAGCGTCGTGGTCGACCGCCAGTTCCGCGTGCGTGTGGACGGCAACCGCTACTCCGTGCCGGCCGCCTATGCCGGCCGCAGGCTGCTGCTGAAGCGCGGGCCCGACCGGCTCTGCTGCTACGACGGCGAGAAGCTCGTGGCCCTCCATCCCCGCTCGTACGACCGCCACCGGGACGTCGAGGATCCGGAGCATGCGCGCGAGTTGCTGGCGCGCAGGCGGCGGGCCGAGGAACCGCACCTGCTGAAGCGCTTTCTCGCGATCAGTCCGCTGGCCGAAACCTACTACCGGCAGTTGGCCGAGCGCAAGATCTCCTGGCGGTTGCACCTGCGCAAGATCGTGGCGCTGGCCGAACTCCACGGCACGGATGCCGTCGCGCGCGCCCTGGCCGACGCGCTCGCCTATCACGCTTTCGCCAGCGACTACATCGCCAACATCCTGGAGCATCGCGCCCGCCTGCTGCCGGATCCCGGCCCGCTGCATCTGGCCCGCAAACAGGATCTGCTCGATCTTGAACTGCCCGCACCCGATCTCTCCGTCTACGACACGGAACAACCCGCATCTGGAGACTCCAACGATGAAGCACGAACCTGAAGAACTGGCCATCCTCCTGCGCCGCCTGAACCTGACGACCATCGCCCAGCACTACGAGCAGATGGGCCAGGAGGCCGCCTGCGAGGGGCGCAGTCCTGTCGAGTACCTGCGCCGTCTGGCCGAAGCCGAAGACGCCGCCCGCTATGAACGCAGCGTCCAGCGACGCACCCGCGCCGCCCGGCTCCCGTTCATCAAGACCCTGGAGCAGTTCGACTGGTCCTGGCCCAAGTGCATCAACCGCGCTCAGATCCAGGACCTCTTCCGCCTGCGCTTCATCGAACAGCACACCAACGTCGTGCTCATCGGCGGCGTCGGCCTGGGCAAGACGCACCTGGCGCTGGCGCTGGCGTACAGCGCCTGCCTCCACAACGTCTCCACGCTCTTCGCGCCGGCGGTGGAAATCGTCAATGCACTCTCGGCCGCCCAGGCCGCCTCCCACCTCTCCAAGGCTCTGAAAACCTACGCAACACCCCGCCTGCTCGTCATCGACGAACTCGGCTACCTGCCCATGGACAAGCGCGGGGCCGACCTCCTCTTCCAGGTCATCAGCGCGCGCTACGAGCACAGCGCCACGCTCATCACCACCAACATGGTCTACAAGCAATGGCCACGCATCTTCAACAACGACGCCACCCTCACCACCGCCATCCTCGACCGCCTCGTCCACCACTGCGAAACCGTCACCATCGAAGGCAAAAGCTACCGCACCAAGGATGAGGCATGACCCGCCGAGGCACTTTCTCGCCGGCGGTACAAGGCACTTTCACGCCGGCGTCCACAGCTGCCCCGTGTTCCGGGCCAGTTCACGGCTGATACTGCTCGGCGACCGGCCAAGCAGGTTGCCGATCACACGCACGCCAAGGCTCTCTTGACGCCAACGGTGGATATGGTTACGCTCTTCTTCGGTCACGCGACTGTACGCCATTGCTCTCCTCGTGTCTTACAACCGAAGAGTATAGCTGGTCGCGTGGCCTTTTCAACACCTCAGGTGTTGCATTGGCCCCTCGCGCGCGCGCCGCCTTGAAGACCGTTGCCTTGGTCATCGCTTCTTTTACGGTCCAGTCTGAGGGATGGCTGAGACGGAAACCGTGCTTCGCATCTGCGTATTGCGTCAGGGATACTTGGCCCGCAGTGTGAGCGTTCTGCTGGAGGAAAAGAATGGATCGGCATGCCTGGATGAAAAGAGGCTCATTCCGGTCAAACCAAGCCAAATCGCGATCCGTACGACCACCGATCTTGAACAGTGTCTTTCCCCGCACGACATAGCAGTCAAATCCGTAGCCGGACGCAAGAGCAGGAGCCCTCACGTCATACTTGATCCACGGTGCCTGAGCATTGCCGATGGTCAGGCTTCCTGACTTGATGAGCACGGCATCAACATTGTCGTTGAACCCGAGGGACATTTGCAGAAGCTCGTTGGGGGATGCATCTGAGAGGGAGAGTTCTTCATCAAGTTCATAGGAAGATAGAGACATGAAAGCGAGCAGGTCGCTCGGCCTGCGCGACTTGATGAGCACATTCTGGATGGTGCTGCTTTTTAGGCGCCAGCCTACCGGGAACTCTATTGAGATCCCGTGGCTCAGATTGGTGTACGGTTCAGCATGCGATGGTTGCACGCCAATGCACACTGCGGCAATGATGCACAACGGGGTCAGGGCAACGCATAGTCGATTCAGATTTCTCATGATGTCTCCTTTCTGCGAACGTCCGCCTTGTGCCTCCGAGCGAAGCGAGGTAGGGCACCAAGGCGTGGTTCGCCTCAGTAATCTCCCCTCTGTGCGTCTTTCAGTCGAACGACGCCCCGCACTTCGTGTTGTGAGTTTATGTCAGCCGTGTAGGCGACGATGCTCCGTCCATTGTCTTCGCCAAACTCAACATATACCTTCCACACCCTTGGATCGTTTGGTTCTGTCTGGAAAAGGTCATGCCGGCATGGCTGGTAGATGATCTGCCCGGCTTGCAGGGCGCCAACCTTGTTCGTGCCATAGGTCATCACGACATCATTGGTGAGGAGGAGGCAGTCTGCATGCGGATTTGGGTCTGGCGCAATGATAGACAACAGAGCCTCTCTGCCAAGCCACGTCTTTGAAATTAGGAACTCGCCCGCCAGCGTGATGGCGATCGTGATGGCAACTATGTATCTCTTCTTCATCATCTCTACTGGCGAACGAATAGCGTTTTATCCCTCGTGCGGCAAGTGTAGGGCGGCCGAGGCTTGGTGACAAGCGGTTTTTTGCCGCATGGGGGATAAAATGCCGTTGAACGGAGCCACCTTCGCGCTACGGCGCTGCAAGCCTGCGCCATAACAGGGCGTATTGGTTTGAACAGCGCCCGACAGTCCGCTCCTGTTTGGCGGATGCACCGTCCGGCATGGCTGCGTCATGCCTTTACCCGAAATACCCCCGCAGCGACACCGCCGGGCTCCAGCCGCGGTTGGCGGGGATCACGGTGTCGTAGGCGGGCGCGGAGGGTGTCAGTGGTGCCGCGTCACCCAGATCATGAACCTACTGCAGCTCGCGCCGGAGATTCAGGAGGCGCTCCTGTTCCTGCCGCGCACCGAGCGGGGCCGCGACCCGGTCCGCGAGCACCACATCCGCCCCATCGCCGCCACGCCGGATTGGCGCAGGCAGCGGGGGATATGGGAGCGTCTGAGCTGAATCAAATGGGTTGTCCCTGCCGATGAAGCATGCTATGGTTCAACATCATGATTGCAGGCAGCGTTGCCTTTTGCCGGAGGTTATTCAGGTGTACCGCTTCGTCGCGGGCCGTCGTCTGGTTGGCCGCGACGCTTGCTGCGACCGCACCGGCCCTGACGCTCGACGTGCCGCGCCTGCCGTCGCCCACCTTCGCCGACCGCGAAGCCGCTGCCGATGCCGCGATTCCGGCAAACGCCCGCGACAACCTGCGGCGCTTCCGCCTGGAACTCACTTTCGACGCCACCTAATGGTAGCCCGGCATGGAACTCCTCCTGGCGATACGATACTGGATCATCGCGGGTTCCTGCCTGCTGGGCGCGGCGGCGACACTCTTCTGCATCGGGGCCTGGTTCTACACATCTCCCCGCTGGCGGACGCTGTTCTCCACACTCAACCGCCAGTTCCGTTCGCTCCCGCCCTTCGGCAAGCTGGTGGCCATCGTCTTCCTGGCGACCTTCATCGTCAAGGGGAGCACCAAGACCAACAACGCCCCGCCGCCCAGTCCTCCTCCGGGCGGCATGGACTTCGATGGCGGCCTCCAGATGCAGCCCGAAAGCGGGGAGTTCACCGGCCCCCGCCTGACCACCAACCAGTACCGGGCCGGCTTCGCCCTCGTGCGCGTCGCCACCAATGCCGCACCCTGGTTCACGGTTCCCTCGAACGCCGTGCTCCACGCCACCTGGACCCGCTACGGCGTGGCCGAGGACACCTTCTGGCTCCCCGCCACCAACTGGGCCTTCATCCTCGGCACGAACGCCGTGGACGGACTGCATGTCTCCAGCAGCGGCACGCTCTCCTTCGGCTGGCCCAAGGGATCGCCCCGCGCCCGCGGGCTGCCCGATGGCTCGGAACTCGACTTTCTGGCTCCCCTTCAGGCCTCCATCGGCATTGCACCGCCCGGCGGCCGCTTCTGGCACGCCCCGACCCTCTCCAACAGCCTGCTGCTCACCTGGCAGGATGTCCATGCCAACCGCGACACCAACTATCCCGTCTCCTTCCAATCCGAACTCTTCGCCAACGGCGACTTCACCTTCCGCTATGATTTGTCCCGATTCCCGCCCACTACCAACCACCAACTACCAACCACCAACTGGGCCATCGGCGCCCAGCACAACGGCGGCGGCGAAACCTACGCCTTCGGCGACACCAATCGCCTGGTCAACGGCCTCGAACTGCGCTGGCGCGCTTTCGGCCTGCTCGACCCGGGCAAGGACGACCACGACGGCGACGGACTCTCCACCTACGACGAGGTGATGATCCATGGCACCGATCCCCGTGTGGCGGACAGCGACCACGACGGCATGGACGATCCGGATGAACTGGCCGTCGGCACCGACCCGCGCAACCCCGACGTCGACGGC
>CAYPJN010000250.1:0-4690 GCA_964411055.1 uncultured Lentisphaerales bacterium
TCGGGGGAGGCTGTCAAATGGAGCCAACGGCAAGGCATGCCCCCCAAAAGCTTCGTGCGCGTGGAAGCGGGCTCGTGTACAATCGCCTGCAACCGAGGAGCACCACATGAGGGATGAGGCGGAGCACAAGGACGAACTGGCACGGTTGAAAGCGCAGTTGCAGCAGGTCATCCGCGGCAAGGCGGCGGCCATCGACCTGCTGCTGACCGCGCTCCTGGCCGACGGCCATGTGCTGATCGAGGACGTGCCCGGAACCGGCAAGACCACCCTGGCCAAGGCGCTGGCCCTCTCACTGGCCGCCCGCTTCTCCCGCATCCAGTTCACCCCCGATCTCCTGCCTACCGACATCCTCGGCGGCATGATCTACTCGGCCGCCAACGGCAGCTTCACCTTCCGCCCCGGCCCCGTGCATGCCAACATCGTGCTCGCCGACGAAATCAACCGCGCCTCGCCGCGCACGCAGTCGGCGCTGCTCGAGGCCATGGGCGAGCGCCAGGTGACGACCGAGGGCCAGACGCGGCGCCTGCCGCGCCCCTTCTGGGTGGTGGCCACCCAGAACCCCGTCGAGCACAACGGCACCTACCCGCTGCCAGAGGCGCAGCTCGACCGGTTCTGCATGAAGGTGGCCCTCGGCTACCCGGCGCACGCCGACGAGCTGCAGGTGCTGCGCGACCAGGAACGGAGCCATCCGCTCGATGCGCTGACCCCCGTCCTGGATCCCGACTGCCTCATCGGCATGCAGGAGGCCGTGCGCGGCATCGAGGTCGAGGAGTCCGTCCTGGACTACCTGCTGCGGCTGGTCGCCCGGACGCGCGCCGAGCCGCGCCTGCGCCTCGGCGCCAGCACCCGCGGCGCGCTGGATCTGCGCCGCTGCGCCCAGGCCCTGGCCTTCATCGAGGGGCGCGGCGCCGTGCGCCCCTCGGATGTCCAGCGGCTGGCGGTGCCCGTTCTGGCGCACCGGCTGATCGTGGACATCAAGGCGCGCCATGGCGGACTCGCCGGGGAGACCGTCGTCGCCGACACCCTGCGGCAGGAGCCCGTGCCGTCATGAACTGGCGACGGAGGCAGCGGCGTCCCCGGAAGCCGCCGCCCGTCGGCTACCAGCACGGGCGCCGCGCGCGGATGGTACGCCGTTTCCCGTTCATCCATTGGAGCTACTATTTTCTCTTTTCGCACACCACCCTGCGGTTCTACCTGGTGATGCTCGTCGGCGTCATGCCGACGGCCTTCCTGATGCTGACGGGCTTCGACACGCCCGCCTTCCGGGCGGGCTTCGCCTGCGCAGCGCTGATACTCGCCGGCGCGCTGGCCGCGCTGGCCGCCAGTCCGCGTCTGGCGGTCGCCTGCGAGATGCCCGCGCGCGTGGAGTGCGGCAGCGACTTCCCGATCCGCTACAATGTGCGCAACACCGGGCGCCGCACGGCCCGCGACATCACCGTCGAGTCGCTGATCTACAGCGACTATTTCCAGTTCCGCCTGCGGCGCCCCACACTGCAGCGCCTGCCCGCGGGCGCCGCCGAGACGCTCTCCGGCGGCGGCCGCGCGCTGGCGCGCGGCATGTACACCCTGCCGGGACTGCGCTGGGACTCGGCCTTCCCGCTGGGCTTCTGGCGCTGGGGCGCCACGGACCGGCGCGAGCGTCTGCTCTTCATCTATCCGCGCTACACACGCCTCGAGGCGCTCGACCTGCCGCTTGGCCCGCGCCGGCGCAACGAACTTTCGGCCAGCGCCGAGTTGACGCGCGAGGCCTTCGAGTTCGCCGGGTGCCGCGAGTACCGCGACGGCGACGCGCTGCGGCATGTCCATCCGCGCTCGTCGGCGCGTATCGGCGCGCCCGTCATAAAGGAGTTCCAGGCCGCCGGCCGCTCGCGCACCGCCCTGCTGCTGGACACACGTCCGCACCAGCCCCTCCGCGGCCTGCGCCCGCTGACGCGCTCGCACGACACCTTCGAGGCGGCCCTCTCGCTGGGCGCCGCCATCGTCGAGGCGCTCTCGCGTAGCGACCGCATCCTGGAACTGCTCGTCGCCGGCCCGGAAATCCACCGTTTCGTCAGCGCCGGCCGCACGGGTTACCTCGAGGAGGTGCTAGACATCCTCGCGGGCATCGAGCCAGCGACGGAAGATCCGCTGGAACTGTTCGGGCCGCTGCTGCTTGGCGAGATCCGCGCGATCGAGAGCGTCTGCCTGGTGCTGACACGCTGGCATGACGGCTGGGACCGCCTGGCGCGGGAGCTGGAGGCCTGGGACGCAGGCGTCAGGATACTGCTCGTCACGCCGGCGGGACGACGCCCCGAAAACCTGCCGCCCGAGGTGCAATGCCTCGGCGCGCGCGCCATCCTGAACGGCGAGGTCACAACACTCTAGCGGGGACGGCATAGCCATGCGCAAGAAGCCATACCAGACCGCCGGCACACCTTGGCCGCACCGTCTGCCGACGCTCTGCGCCGCGGCCGTGCTGCTCTGGTGCGCCCGGGGCTACTGCACGGGCGAAGCCGGGACGGGGCTCTTCTGGATCACGGCCCTGCTGGCGGCCGCGGCGCTCGCCCTGCCGCGTCCCCTGCCGGGCACCTCACGCCGGATCATCTGGCTGGCGCTGGCGATCACGGTCGCCTGCATGGCCGCCAATATCGAGCGCCTGATGCCCGTCAAGACGGACTACGCCCGCCTCTACCTGCTCGACCGCCTGGTCACGGCGCTCTTCGGCGCGCTCGGCGCGGGCGCCCTCTTCTTCCGCATGGGGACGGCCGGCGTCACTCGCATCCTGCTGGGCGTGCTGCCCATGACCATGCTGGTGCTGGCCCGCCAGCCCGCCCAGGCGGACGCTGCCGCGGCGGAGCGTCCGCCTTTCCTCTGGACGCTGCTCGCGCTGGTCGGCTTGCTGGAACTTGCGCGGCAGGCTGCGGCGCACCGCGCCACCAGCGCGGCACGCTTCGGGATGCGCGAGTGGCTCGCCCGCGGGGGCTGGATGGCCGCGGCGCTGGTCGCGGCCCTGTGGCTGGCCCCGGCGGTCGAGCGCACTGCCTTGGAAGCGCAGCGCTGGCTGATGGGCATGAGCCTGCATTCTTCGCGCTACCGCGATTGGCGGCGCGACCCAGAACTGCCGCTCTTCCGGGCGCTGCCCGGGGGCTTCGGAAGGCGCACGCGCCTGCTGCTCACAGTCCAGGCGGCCGAGGCCCCCGGCTATCTCCGCGAAAGCGTCTTCACCACCTATCTCCAGGGACGCTGGCTGGCGCCCGACGCCGGAGCGCCACTCGATCCCGCCGACGCTCACGCCGATCCTGAGGAGATATTCACCCGCTACCTGCTGCTGCCCGATAATCCGCGGCACACGGTGGAACGCATGCGCTTCGATGTGTTCGCACCGCGGCTGCTGAACGCCATCTGCCTGCCGGGTGCGGCGGCGACGCTCTTCTGCCCGGTCGACGATGATCCGCGGGCCAACTCCAACGGCATGGTGCATGTCGACAACAGCACCTCCGCGCGGTACGAGATCGACGTCTGGCCATCGGCTGCGGGCACGGACGCCTATCAGTTTCCGGACGGCTTCAGCGATCCGGCCTGTCTCCAGGTGCCGGCGCGGCTGGCGCCAACCGTCTCGAACTGGGTTGCCCGGTGCCCGGGGCTGACGGAGACCCGCACCCCAACGGCGGCCGCGCGGTGCATCAGGAACCATTTTGCCGCCCGCTTCGCCTACAGCGACACCGTCCGGCATCCGCTACCCGAACCGCTGATCCATTTCATGAAGGCGCGCTCAGGCTACTGCGTCCACTTCGCCAGTGCCGCCGCGCTCATGCTGCGGTATCGCGGCATACCCGCCCGCGTCGTCGGCGGCTTCATCTGCCGCGAATGGGCGCCCTGGCTGCGGCGCTGGGTCGTGCGCGAGCGGCAGGGCCACGCCTGGGTCGAGGCGTGGGACGCCGCCGCCGGCGCCTGGTTCCTGGTCGAGGCGACACCCAGTGCCGGGCTGCCCGCGCAGCACGGCAACGTCGGCGCCTTGCGGCGGACGACCGACCTGTTTCTATTCCTGTGGCGGCGCCTGATAGTGCTGATCGAGGAGACCAATCCGCTGCAGGTTGTGGCTGACGCGGGCGCAGCCTTTGCGCGCGGCATGCGGGCGCTGCTCCTTTCACCCTGGGGCGGACTGCTGGCGGCGGTCTGCCTGCTGGCGTTTGCCATAAGGCGTCGTCGGCGGCGGCGCGCCGCCGGCACAGAGGCCCTGGCGCGCCAGGCACTCGCGCGGACGGCGGCGGATTTGGCGCGCAGGCTGGTTCCCGGCGAGCTGCAGCGCCGTGACTGGGAGAGCTGGGACGACTGGCTGGCGCGGATCGGCGGCGACCTGCCGGCGATCCGCCGGGAGGAGCTGTCGCGCTGGATCGAGGAATATCAGCGGCTACGTTACCGGAGGACGCTCGACATCGCCGCGGCCCGCCACTGGATCGCCGCCGCCCGCCGCGCGGCAAGATTGCGTCATTTTCCGCTTCACCATTCGTAATTCTTTCTAATGGACTCTTTAGGGGCTATTGAATATAATTCATGCGATCAATGAACCTATAAGAGGCTATTCATGGCAATGCGATTGACAACGGTTGAGCGAGAGGCGGAACTCGGGCGGCATCTGCGCGGCCTGCGCCTGCGCCAGAACATCAATCAGGCCCAGTTGGCCGAGCGGGCCGATGTGGCGCTGAATGCG